>JBAUHP010000105.1:0-7375 GCA_049680345.1 Albidovulum sp.
TCTTGCAAAAGCTTGCCATAAACCTCTGGCCTGCGGGGCATGAAGGGCGCGCCGAAACAGGTTGAGAAGGTCGGCTGCGGTTCCGTGACGCCCAGTTCCGTGCCCGCCACTTTCGATGTGAAGCCCGAAAGAAAGTGGTACATCGCCTGTGCCGGTGTCATCCGCGCGATCGGCGGCAAAACCCCGAATGCGTCACAGGTAAGCATGATGATGTTCTTCGGATGCCCGCCAAGTGCTGTGTCCGAGGCGTTAGAGATATAGTCGAGCGGATAGGCGCAGCGCATATTGGCGGTAATGCTCGCATCCTCAAAATCCAGGTCCTTGGTCTCTGGATCGAAGATCATGTTTTCGATGACTGTGCCGAATTTTTCGGTAGTGGCGTAAATCTCGGGCTCTGCTTCGGGCGACAGATTGATGGTCTTGGCGTAGCAGCCGCCCTCGAAGTTGAAAGTGCCCTTTTCCGACCAGCCATGTTCATCGTCGCCGATCAAGATGCGCGAAGGGTCTGCCGAAAGCGTGGTCTTGCCAGTGCCCGAAAGCCCAAAAAACACCGCCGTATCATCGGGGTTATCAATCGCGTGGTTGGCCGAGCAATGCATCGCCATGACGCCCTTACCGGGCAAAATGTAGTTCAACAGCGAAAAGACCGATTTCTTGTTTTCGCCCGCATAGGCGCTGTTGGCGATCAAGATCAGTTTCTTGTCGAAATTCAGCGCAATCACGGTCTGCGAACGGCATCCATGGCGGGCAGGATCGGCCTGAAAGCTTGGGCAGTTGATAACGGTGAATTCCGGCGCGAACGCGTCCAGTTCATCCTTTGAGGGCCGGCGCAGCAGGTGGCGGATGAACAGCCCATGCCAAGCCAGTTCGGTCACGACACGCACGTCAAGCCGGTGTTCGGGATCGGCCCCGCCGAACAGGTCTTGCACGAAGTAGTCGCCGCCCTTCATATGTTCAATCATGTCGGCATGCAGCTGATCGAAAGCGGCGGGCGTCATCGGCGCATTGTTTTCCCACCAGATCGAATCTTCAACCGAAGGCGTGCGAACAACGAATTTATCTTTGGGCGAACGGCCCGTGTGGCTGCCGGTGGTCACCAGGAAGGACCCGCCCTTACCCAAGGTGCCTTCACCGCGCTTCAGCGCCTCTTCGATCAAAGCCGGTTCGCGCAGATTATAATAGACGTTGCCAAGCCCCGTAATACCTTGTTCATCCAGTCGGTTCGCAGGGTTTACACGTCCAATAGTCATTCGTTAGCTCCCGTTGCCGCAATGCGGCGCAAATAGTTTCGATCCCAAATCTGCATCTCCCCGGGCCAATGGGGCGCTGATGCCCCTCGAAGCGGGGGGTCATTGTGAGCTATATATGACGCTATCATCTTGAACCAGAACACTTTGTTCCCGTTAGCGCCACCATCGCCGCTTTAGCGCAATCATCGGCAACAGACCGCCCCTTGCCCCGCAACTGTGATCAAAGGTGAGGCAAATAGGTCAGCCTTTGAAACTTTCCGCGCCTACTGATTCGCAATGATGGGCTGTTTCGCACTTACCAGTTGATTCCGCGGGCCGGAAATTGGAAACTGCCGGAAAACCGAACAAGATCAGAGCAGAACAAGGAAAAAAACATGTCGCGGATCGCACTGGTTGACGATGACAGGAACATCCTGACATCCGTCTCTATGACACTTGAGGCCGAAGGCTTTGAGGTTGAAACCTATAATGACGGGCAGTCGGCCTTGGAGGCCTTCACCAAACGAATGCCCGATATGGCGGTTCTGGACATCAAGATGCCGCGCATGGACGGGATGGACCTTCTGCAACGTCTGCGCCAGAAAACCTCGATGCCGGTTATTTTCCTGACGTCGAAGGATGACGAGATCGACGAAGTGCTGGGCCTGCGCATGGGCGCTGACGATTACGTCAAAAAACCCTTCTCGCAGCGGCTTTTGGTCGAACGCATCCGCGCCCTTTTACGCCGCCAAGAGGCCATTGCCTCGGGCGAGGTGGCCACGACCGAAGAAACCAAGATCATGACACGTGGTGAGTTGATCATGGACCCGCTGCGCCATTCGGTAAGCTGGAAGGGCCGCGATGTGGCGCTGACCGTGACCGAATTCTTGCTGCTGCAAGCATTGGCGCAGCGGCCCGGCTTTGTGAAAAGCCGCGATCAGCTGATGGATGTCGCCTATGACGATCAGGTTTATGTCGATGACCGCACCATTGATAGCCATATCAAAAGATTGCGTAAGAAAATGCGTATGGTTGACGATGATTTTGGCGCCATCGAAACGCTTTATGGTATCGGCTACCGATATAACGAAGAGTAAGCCCTTCCATAGGCAAGGGTACGTCGAGGATGGCCGTGCGCGGAAAAACGGGAAATCGAGCAGATGTCGTGCTGGGCGAAGACTGGGTCGCGCCTGAGGGTACTGTTGATTCCGAACTGACGGCGGGGCGGCGCAGGCGGGGTTTCATCTCGCTCAACCGCTCTCCCTTGGCGCGCAAGATCATCATCTTCAACCTTATGGCGATGATCGTTCTTGTCGCTGGTGTCCTATACCTTAACCCGTTCCGTGACAGTCTGGTGTTGCAGCGCGAAAGCGGGCTTGTCGCCGAAGCGCAGTTGATCGCTGATGTGTTCGAGGCGCGCCTGGAAGACAGCGTCCCTGCGAATTTCATATCAGGTGAGGGGATCGACGTTGTCGCCGTCGCCGCCGATATTGAACTCCCCCCCGGGGTGGAGCTGTTCATTTTCGACACGGACAGACAGCTGATCGCCACCAGCATTGGCACCCAACGACCGGAATCAGAGATTGTGGCGGGCCTGCAGCGCGATCACCGCTCTACCGTCATCACCGATATTTTGAACCGGCTGTGGGAAGGCATCGCAACCTTGCTGGCCCCGGTGAATGAACGTGATGTGGTCATTCACCCGGAAGATCTGGCGAAAGAGCTTATCCCGGAGGCATTGAACGGATCAACGCAGGTGCGCACAGCGCATGATCTTCACGGCGAGGCAACCTTTACCGTCGCAACCCCGATCAAGCAGCGCGGCACGGTTGTGGGCGTCGCCGCCGTGACCTCCTACGCCGGGGAAATCAATCAATTGGTGCGGGTCGAACGCGAACAGGTTTTGCAGATGTTCGTCGTCGCCATCATCGTGTCTATCGGGCTCAGTCTGGTTCTGGCGTCAACCATCGCCAACCCGCTTTCTGATCTGGCCGCCGCCGCTGAGCTGGGCCGCGACAAGAACGCCAGAAAAATGTCGCCCAGCCGGGTGCGCATCCCCGACCTTACGGCGCGCCCTGATGAAATCGGGCGCCTGTCCGGGGCGATGCGCGGTATGGTCTCGGCACTTTATGAGCGGATCGAGTCCAATGAACAATTCGCCGCCGATGTTGCTCATGAAATCAAGAACCCCTTGGCGTCCCTACGTTCGGCCGTGGGCACCTTGCGGGTCGCCAAGCGCGACGATCAGCGCGACAAGCTTTTGGATGTGATCGACCATGACGTGCGCCGCCTTGACCGGTTGGTCAGCGACATCTCGAACGCCTCGCGGCTGGACAGTGAGTTGGTCAAGGAAGAAGAAGAAAGCTTCAACCTATTGAAGATGCTTGGCAACCTGACCGAATATCTGGGTCATGAAGCCCGCGCAAAAGGCGTTGATTTCATCTCTGATCTGCCGCCCGATCCGATTGTCATTCAGGGGCTTGAGGGGCGGCTTGCGCAGGTATTCGTCAATATCATCACCAACGCCATCTCATTTTGCAATGAAGGCGACGCCGTGCGGGTCTGGGCGCGCAAACGCGAAAGCCGGGTTTTGATCGTGGTTGAAGACACCGGGCCCGGCATCCCGGATGAGGCTTTGACCAAAGTCTTCAAACGCTTCTATTCCGAGCGGCCAGCGGGCCAGTTTGGCGAACATTCCGGGCTGGGCCTGGCGATTTCCAAGCAGATCGTCGAGGCGCATGGCGGCGTGATCTGGGCCGAAAACATCCGCCCCACTGATGCCGATATCACCTCCGAACCTCTGGGCGCCCGGTTCGTAATCGGCCTGCCGGTGTGAACGCGGGCGATCAAGAACCTATCAGACTTCACGCAAGTGCCGTGGCACTTTTGGACCGGGCGATATTGATCGTCGGGCCGTCCGGTTCGGGCAAATCCGCCCTCGCACTCGACCTTATGGCCTATGGATGCAGATTGATCAGCGATGATCAGGTGCTGCTGTCCCACATCGACGGCGCAATATGGGCCGCCGCACCCGCGGCCATCAGCGGCCGGGTCGAGGCCCGCTTTGTCGGTATTTTGGCCGCCGAACCCGCAGCCCCGGCGCGCGTGGCTTTCGTGGTCGATATGGGGCAAGAGGAATCCGCCCGCCTGCCATCCAACCGGATGACCGACATCCACGGAGTTTCATTGCCGCTTGTTCACAAAATCGCGGCAAGCCATTTTCCCGCAGCAATTTTGCAATATGTAAAGGCAGGGCGGATCGCGTGAACCCAAAGGTGCTAAAGCCATGCAACAAGGACCAGAATCCAGACCATGACCGGTGACGACCATCAGAGCAAAGCGCAGGGGCCAGACGGCCACCGCATCGTGCTGGTTACCGGCCCATCGGGGGCAGGCCGCGCGACGGCGATCCGCGCGCTGGAAGATTTGGGTTATGAGCCTATCGACAACCTGCCGCTAAGTCTGGTGCCACGCCTGTTCGACGGCCCCCCGATTGCCCGCCCCGTGGCGCTTGGCTTTGATGTGCGCAACCGCGAATTTTCGGTCAATGCGCTTATCGAATTGATCGACGACATAACCCGCCGCCCGGATGTGCATGCCGAACTGCTGTTTTTGGATTGTCAGCCCGCCGAGTTGATCCGGCGCTACAACGAAACCCGAAGGCGCCATCCAATGGGCTCTGCCACCTCACCCGAACAAGGTGTTGCCAGCGAAATCGACCTTCTGATGCCGATCCGCGCGCGTGCCGATGTGTTGATCGACACCAGCGATCTTTCCCCGCATGAACTTAAGTCAGAGCTTGGCCGCTGGTTTGACCGCGACCTTGGTGAAGGTCTTTCCGTCTCGCTGCATTCGTTTTCGTACAAACGAGGTGTGCCGCGCGGGCTTGATCTGATGTTCGACTGCCGGTTCTTGCGCAATCCGCATTGGGAAGCCGGGCTGCGCGACCTTGACGGCCGCGATGATAAAGTCGCCTTATACGTGCAAGATGACCCGCGTTACCCAACGTTTGTTGAAAAAACACGTGACTTGTTGCTTTTTTTGTTGCCAGCACAGGTCGATGAGGGCAAGAGCCACGTCTCTATCGGTTTTGGCTGCACAGGCGGGCAACATCGATCGGTGGCGGTAACGGAAATGATGGCCAAAGCGCTTGCAGCCCAGGGCTGGCAGGTATCTAAAAGGCATCGGGAACTGGAACGACGGATGGCCAGCACATCCAAGAACACGCAAGGTGATCGGGCTTGATTGGTATAGTGATCGTCGCACATGGCGGCCTAGCTAAGGAATATCTTGGCGCTGTCGAACATGTTGTCGGCAAGCAAACCGGGATTCGTGCTATTTCAATCGAGGAAGACCATGATCGTGGTGCAAAGCAGATTGAGATCATGAAAGCCGCTGACGCGGTTGATAGCGGTGCGGGCGTGGTTGTGGTAACGGATATGTTCGGCGGATCGCCCTCTAACCTGTCACTCAAGGCCTGTGTGGTCGAAAACCGGCAGATCATTTACGGCGCGAACCTGCCGATGTTGATCAAATTGGCGAAGTCGCGCAATCTGGCTGTGCCCGATGCCGTTGCCTCGGCATTGGATGCGGGACGGAAGTATATCAATAGTTACGTGGGTTCTGGGCAAGGAAATCAATGACTTCTCTGGTATTGGACATCATCAATGAAAAGGGCCTGCACGCGCGGGCCTCTGCAAAATTCGTCGAAGTGGTTGAGGGGTTTGATGCAAGCGCCGAGGTCGAAAAAGACGGGATGAGCGTCTCTGGTGATTCAATAATGGGACTTTTGATGCTTGGTGCTTCCAAAGGCACCTCAGTCTCTGTAACAACGGCGGGACCAGAGGCTGACAAGCTGGCAGAGGCCTTGCGCAACTTGATCGACAGCCGTTTTGGAGAAGAGTTCTGACCCGATTGTCAGACTCGAAAGGGATACCGACCTTGGACCAATCCAACGATATATCCCCACCGCCCTTCAAGCCGTACAGAATGCGGCGCTTGTCCTATGCCGGCACCTTCACCAACCCGTTCAAGGCTGGCGCCATCCGTACAATCGAATGGCTGACCGGCAAGCTGACCCTGATCCGGCTGATCCGTCAGTTTGAGCGTTCGGGCGCGCCCTTTGGCCAGCCGTTCTGGCCCAAGGCGTTGAAAACAATGGGCATTGATGTTCAAACGCCACCTGAAGAGATCGCGCATATCCCCCCTACTGGCCCCTTGGTCGTAGTATCGAACCATCCGCATGGGCTGGTCGATGGGATGGTGCTGGCGGAGCTGATCGGACGGGTGCGCACGGATTACAAGATCCTGACCCGATCACTGCTGACTGGTGTGCCAGAGATCGAGGAATTTCTCATTCCCGTCCCCTTCCCGCATGAAGAAAACTCACGCGAACTGGCGTTGGAAATGCGTGCTGAATGTATGGCGCATCTGAAACGCGGCGGGTGCATCATCTTGTTTCCCGCCGGCCGCGTCGCTTCGGCGGAAACCTTTTTCGGCCCGGCGATTGAGCCTGAATGGAACCCGTTTACCGCCAAGATGGTGACGCGTTCTGGTGCATCGGTGCTACCCATCTGCTTTATGGGGCAAAATACCCGTATGTATCTGATTGCAAACAAAATCTCGGCCACGGTCCGGCAAGGGCTTTTGTTGCACGAAATCCGCTCGGCTTTGTTCAAACCGCAATGCCCGAAGATTGGCCCGTCGATCGGCCCGGCAGAGCTTGCAAAATGGTCGGATGATCCGCGCGGCATGCTTGCCTGGCTGCGCGAAATCACCCTTGCCATGAAACCCTGATCAGCGCGTAGGCACCGGCACTTCGCCGCGATAGTCGTAAAAGCCGCGATCGGTCTTGCGGCCAAGCCACCCGGCCTCGACATATTTGGTCAACAAGGGGCAAGGGCGGTATTTGGTATCCGCCAGCCCCTCATGCAGCACGTTCATAATCGCAAGACAGGTGTCCAAGCCGATGAAATCGGCAAGCTCTAGCGGCCCCATCGGATGATTGGCCCCAAGTTTTAGCGATTCGTCGATGGATTTGACCGACCCCACGCCTTCGTAAAGCGTATAGACTGCCTCATTGATCATCGGCATCAAGATGCGGTTGACGATGAAGGCCGGGAAGTCCTCGGCGCTGGCGGCAGTCT
>JBAUHP010000106.1:0-2487 GCA_049680345.1 Albidovulum sp.
TGCGGGGCCAATCCGATTGCGATCATCATCCCTTGCCACCGGATTTTGGCGGCCAGCGGGCTTGGCGGTTTTTCGGCCCCCGGTGGGGTGGAGACGAAAGTAGCACTCTTGAGGCACGAAGGGGCCGCTTCGCTTTTGATCTGACGGGGTTTGGTCCGCTTGGGTTGACATTGAGGCTGGGGCAAAGAAGGCAGAGGTTTCACATGAGCTTATTCGTGTTCTTGGCAGTCCTTGGGGCCGCCCTTTTACATGCGACATGGAATGCGCTGATCAAACTTGGCAGCAACCGGATTGCTGCGATGATGGTGCTGTCGGGTGTTCAGGGCGTGATCGGATTGGTGGTGGTGCTTACACTGGCCTGGCCAACGGCGGCCGTCTGGCCCTGGCTTTTGGCTTCGGGTGCAATTCACTCGGCCTATAAGGTATTTTTGACTTTTGCCTATGAACACGGGGATCTGAGCCGGGTTTACCCGCTGGCACGCGGCACAGCGCCGATTTTTACGCTGATCGTCAGTGGGCTGTGGTTGGGTGACATTGTGACGGTGAGTGAATTGGTCGGTATCTTGATCTTGGGGGGCGGTATTTTGGTTCTGGCGCGCGGGGTCTGGTCGGGCGGCGAGTCCCTGCGGATGCTTCCCTTCGCCTTCGGATCGGCTTGCGCCACGGCGGGCTACACATTGGTCGACGGGCTTGGGGCGCGGGTGGCTGGCAATGCCACGCTTTTCGTCGGCTGGCTGTTCGTTCTTGATGGGATCATTTTTGCGGCGGTAATGCTTTGGCTCAGGGGGCGGGCATCCTTGCCTGTGGGCAACCGGGTCTGGGTTTTGGGTAGTATAGGGGCGTTTGCTTCATACGGGTCCTATGCGGTGGCGGTCTGGGCAATGACGCTTGCGCCGATCGCACTTGTTGCGGCCTTGCGCGAAACGTCAATCCTGTTCGCGGTTTTGATCGGTTGGCTGGTTTTTGGCGAAACCATGACCCGACCTAAATTGGTGGCCGTTGCCATGATTGGGGTAGGCGTTGCCTTGACCCGGATCTAACGCGACGTGGAGGGCTACGATTTTTCTGCGAAAAATCAAGAAAATTTTCGCAGAAAATTTGTATCTGGATGGGTTATTTCCGTTGAGGCAGAAATTGCTGCACACCACCTGCAACCAACAGATAGACTGAGGTAACGATCAGCCCCCAATGCGCCCAGCTTTCAGGATGAAAATCAACCTTGGCGGCCCACCATGCGAAGCCGACCCAACCAAAGGCCATCGGCAATGTTATGAAACGCCAGCGCTGTGTCCGCACCGGATGTACGAATTTGATATTGGTAAACATCGTCGCCGCCAAAATCATGATGACGACCAACATCACATAAAAATTTGGCTCTACCGCAAACATCACCAGCACCACCATATTCCAGCAGCCTGGAAAGCCGGCAAAGGAATTGTCCAATGTTTTCATGCGGGTATCAACGAAATAGATAGCACTCGCATAGGTGATAACGATGATTGCCAACCATCCTGTCCAGCCAGGCAAAAGCCCGGACTGAAACAGCGCGAAGGCTGGAATGAAGACATATGTCAGATAGTCAATGATCAGATCCAGCAATACGCCGTCATATTCCGGCCAGTTCTTCTTGACGTGATAGTGTCGTGCCAAGGGGCCATCGACCCCGTCGACTGCAAAGGCCACGACCAGCCACAAAAACATCAAGCTCCAGTTTTGGTCGGCGGCGGCAAGCATTGCCAGCATCGCCAGAACCGCGCCGGTGGCAGTGAGCAAATGAACGAAAAGTGCTTTTAGGCGAATATCCATGGCTGTGTTTCGCCCAAAAATGCCGCCAAGGCAATTGGCCTTGTGCCAAAACCTTCAGGCGCGGGGATGGGCATTGGTGTAAACTTCCATCAATCTTGCCGCATCAACCGCAGTATAGGCTTGGGTTGTTGAAAGCGATGCATGGCCCAAAAGCTCTTGTATCATGCGTAAATCGCCACCTGCGGCCAGAAGATGCGTCGCAAAGCTGTGGCGCATCGCATGGGGTGTGGCCGTGGCCGGCAGGCCAAGCGCTTGTCGCGCGCGCGCCATGGCGCCAGCGATCAGCCTTGGGTTCAGCGCACCACCCCGGCTGCCGCGAAACAAGGCCGCGTCTGGTTCTTCGCGCAATGGATAGGGGCAGAGCCGCGCATAGGTTTCGACCGCCGCGCGTGCCGTCGGGATCACCGGCACCATCCGCTCTTTGCCGCCTTTGCCGCGGATGCGCAGCACATCACCCAAAGGGCTGTTGCTGCCGGTCAATGACAGCGCTTCTGATATCCGCAAACCGCAGCCGTAAAGCAGCGTGATCACGGCCGCATCGCGCGCCGCGATCCAGTCTTCGCGCGGCTGGCTGCCTGCTTCGGCGATGACATCACGTGCGGCATCCGGGCTTAGGGGGCGCGGCAGTTTGCGCCGGTATTTTGGCCCGCGAACCGCCAGCACCGCAGTTGGTGTCAGATC
>JBAUHP010000107.1:0-5353 GCA_049680345.1 Albidovulum sp.
TTCAAACCCGGCGGTGGCCGCGTGGGTCCAGTTGTAAGACGGAGCCTGCCCGCCTTGCAGGATCTTGTCGACGATGATGTCACGGTCAATACCGTAGGACAAAGCCTTGCGGACGCGGATGTCCTGAAGCGCCTCTGGCCCTTTTTCCTTATCAAGGTTGAACATGTAGATATATGAGCAGGACTGCGGAACCGAGACGGCCTGATCCGGATATTCCGCTTTCAGGCGCGGATACTGACCTGCTGGGATGTCCATGCGGTCCAACTCACCCGAAAGATAGCGGGTCAGGGCTGCGTTCTTGTCGTTGACCGTCAATGCAGTGGCTTTGGTGATGATGGTGTTCGCGTCATCCCAATACATCGGGTTGCGTTCCATCACGACCTTTTCGCCCAAGATATGCTCTGTCAGCACATAGGCACCGTTGCCGACGAGGTTGCCCGCTTCGGTCCACTTGTCGCCATGGGCTTCAAGCACCGACTGGTTCACCGGGAAGACCGAGGCATGGGTGGTCATCGAGGGGAAATAGGGAAGGGGCGCGGTGATTGTCACTTCAAAGGTGTGATCATCGACGGCCTTTACGCCCAACTCATCAACCGGCTTTTCGCCTGCGATAATCTCGGATGCGTTCACGATCTGCATCAGCTCTATATACCAGGCATATTCCGAGGCGGTTGCCGGATCGGCCAAGCGCTTCCACGCATAGACGAAGTCATTGGCGGTAACCGGATCGCCGTTCGACCATTTGGCATCGTCGCGCAGATGGAACGTGTAGGTCAGCTTATCGTCCGACAGATCGAAGCCGGTGGCGACACCGGGAATCAACGTGCCAACCTGATCTTCGTTCATCAGCCCCTCAAAAAGTGAACGCGCGATGCCCGAGCCTTCGACATCGGTGTTGATCTGCGGGTCCATCGACTTGATCGCGTCAAGAAGCCAGTAGGTGTATTCTTGGTTCTCGGCCAGCGTATCGCCGGGTTGGACAATGGCGGCGGTGGCCGGAAGGGCCAGGCCGACGCTGAGAATGGTGGAAAGGAGCAACTTGTTCATGACGTTCAATCCTCCTGCAATTGTATTGTGATTGTCCGAATGCGCCTGAGGCGCGTTCTGCGCAAAGCCTAATACGATGGCCAAAGAGTGCAAGGAAAACGCATCGCAAAGCTGCAATGACTTGACGTCAAGCGGGCCGCGCCGGGCCGGGGGGCCAGAACGCCCGGTGCGGGCAGATTACAAAATCTGGCTCAGAAACTCTTTTGTACGTGGGTCTTTGGCGTTCTTGAAGAATGTCTCTGGGGGCCCGTGTTCCACGATAACACCGCGGTCGGTGAAATAGATATGGTCGGCGACTTCGCGCGCAAAGGCCATCTCATGGGTGACAAGAATGCAGGTCATGCCATCTTCGGCAAGATCCTTGATGGTTTGCAAAACCTCGCCGACGGTTTCGGGATCAAGCGCTGCTGTGACTTCGTCGAACAAGATCACATCCGGGTTCATCGCAAGTGAGCGTGCAATCGCCACGCGCTGTTGCTGGCCGCCTGACAATTCGCCGGGATAGGCGTTTTCCTTACCGTCCAGCCGCACGCGTTTCAGCAGCGCGCGCGCTTTGGCTTCGGCCTCAGCCTTGTCTTGTTTCAAGACCCGAACTGGGGCCATCATGACGTTTTGCAGCGCGGTTTTATGCGGGAAAAGGTTGTATTGCTGAAATACCATCCCGACTTTCTTGCGCAGCTCCAGCTTGTCAAGCTTGGGGTCGTTGACTTCTTGCCCCTCAACCAGAATTGATCCTTGCTGGATATCGTTCAACGCATTGACGCAGCGGATCAGGGTCGATTTCCCGGACCCTGACGGGCCGATAATGCAGATCACATCGCCCTTCATCACATCCAGCGACACGCCGTTCAGAACCTTCAAAGCGCCAAAGGATTTATGCACGTCCTTGATGGAGACCATAGGGTCAGCGGGGGTCCAGCTCATGTTTTATCCTCAGTTGATGACGACGAATTTCTGTTCCAGCCACACAGTGAACCGCGCGATCGGATAGCAATAGGCGAAGAACAGCAGCAGCACGAAGCCATAGAACGGCGCCAGCAATTCAGGCCGCCCACCCTCTGCCGCAAGGGCCTGACCGGTCAGTGTCATCACCTCGGACACACCTACAATGGAGGCCAGCACCGTGGCCATGGTCAGGATCGAATAAAGGTTCATCCAAGGCGGCAGCATCCGCTTGACGCATTGCGGCAAGATGATCAGCCACAGGGTCTGTTGGCGCGTATAGGCAAGGCTTTCGGCGGCCTCCCACTGTCCGCTGGGCAGGGATTTGACCGCGCCGCGCACAATCTCTGACACATTGGCCATGACCGGCAGCGACAACCCCAAGATCGCCTTGAACCAGTCGGGCAGCGGGACCGTGTGGCCAAATACGTTCACCTCAAACGGCAAAAGGAACATCGCGAAAAACAGCAACACCAACCAAGGCGCGTTGCGAAAGAACTGGGTCACAAACCACGACCCGCCCCGCGTCACGCGAAACAGCGATATCTGCCCAAGCCCCAACAAGGCACCGACCGCCGTGCCAAGCGCCATGGCGCTGACCGAAATCACAAGGTTGAAGATGAAGCCCTTAAGCAACAATGGCATCCAGTTCAGCAAAACCCCAAAGGGCGTCAGTATCGGTACCCCTGCTTGCGCGAATGCAAGCGAGGGCCCGATGACCCCAAGTGCCAGCATCACCACGACATGCCGGGGCTTGAGGCCGATGAAAGGTTCAGGCTTGCGCGGCGTTACCGGCAGCATGACAGGAAGATCAGTCTTATAAGTCATCAGCCAAACCCCGGAATTTTCATCGAACGTTCCCAACGGTTCATGCCACCGACAAGCACTCCGACAAGAGCGAAGTAGGCCAGCAACAAGAAGATCATCATCTCGGTGACATTCACATTGTCTGACCAGATCTGATTGGCCTCATACAACATTTCCGGCACGGCAATCGCGTAGGCCAGTGTCGTGGTCTTCACCAGATTGACCAGATTGTTGTTCAGCGCGGGGATGACCACCCGTATTGCCAGCGGCATGGTGATGTCGCGGTAGATCTGCAATTTGGAAAAGCCCAGGGCTTCGGCAGCCTCGACCGTGGATTTTGGCACGGCCTCAATCCCTGACCGAAAGATTTCAACGTTGAAGGCGCCGGCGAAGAACGACAGCGATATGGCGGCCCAGGCGAAACTGCCCAATAACGGCGACTGGCCGCCCCAATCATTTTCGACCTTGGGCAGCACGGTGCCGATAGCGAAATAGAAGAAATAAAGCTGTACCAGCGGCGGGGTGTTGCGAAACAGCTGGATATATCCGTTCACGATGCGGCGGGTCCATTTGAAACGTGATCCCTGCAACCAGGCCCCGATCACCCCAATGATCACTGAGAAGAACAGGCAAACCAAGGACAGCCAGACCGTTGTGAAAAAGCCGTTGACCATGCGGTTTCGGTCGTATGCGTCATAGAGGAACGGCAGGTTAATACCGGTTTCATCGTAAAGAACGCGAAACCAGTCAAATATGAAATCCATGCCTGCCGCCCCCCGGGGAATTGCGCGCGAGGCGGGGCATGAAACCCCGCCTCGCGTGGTTTTACTTGTACTTGTCGTGCATCGCCGCAGCAAAAGGTGTGTTGGCCACACCAAATTTTGTCTCAAGCTCCAGGATGCGGCCGGACTTGTGCCAGCCGATGATCATTTCGCTCATCAAGGCTGCAAAGTTGTCTTCGCCCAACCCGACGGCCAGTCCCCACGGCGCATCGTCAATCGTCGCCAGTGGCATTTCATAATCGGCCCATTCCGGATCATTGGTTTTGGCCACGATTGCGCTGTCGTCATAGACGAACGCGGCGCAATTGCCCGCCTTAAGCGCCGCATAAGCCTCAGCTGTGCCTTTGAACGCTACGATCTCAGCGCCAAAGTTCTGCGATGTGGCCTTGTTGTAAAAAGCGCCTTGAATGCCGCATACCGGCTTGCCGCGCAGGTCTTCCCATTCCTTCAGGCCAAGGCTTTTGAGGGCCAGAATGTTGGTGCCTGAGGAATAGTAATTCGGATCAATGATGTTCACCACTTTGCGACGTTCTTCATTGTCGGTCATGGTTGCGATCATCAGGTCAATCTTGCCTTGCTCCAGAAACTGCATCCGGTTCGAGCTGACGACAGGCACATATTCGATCCCAACGCCAAGCTTGTCGGCCACGTCCTTGGCCAGCTCAGGCTCGATCCCGATGATGGCGCCTGAAGAATCCAGAAAGCCGTAGGGCTTGTAGTCGGCCTTGACGCCAACAATCAGCGTGCCGCGTTCTTTGATTGTGTCCAGCACGTCAGCGGTGGCGGCCGTCAGGCCAAGTGTGGAGGCGACAAGTGCTGCGGCAAGTGTTTTAATGGTTTTGAGTGTCATATTTTGCTCCCGAGTGGTTGGTTTGTTGGTCGCGTTTTAGTCTTTCGTTCCCCTACCTTCGTGCACCTTCCATCAATAGGACTTGGCAGAATGGAGGATTGCAGACAGGGACGAAGAGCGATTGCACAAGTCATCCTGAATCAGTTGAGTTTGGGGCAAACCATGGCGACGTGCAACCCCGGGCCCATCGCCACCTGTGCGACCAGTGGCGTACTGTTGACCGACATCATCCGGCGCACAACCCCTCAGGCTAGTGCGGCAGATGCGCTTAGCCAGGCGATCAACGCCTCTAACGCCGGGCTCTTTTCTTGGGCGAGTGGCCACACAAGGTAGTAGGCCCCATCGATCGGAATGCTTTCACCGCTTGCACCAACAAGGCGTCCGGCCGCGATCTCACTTTTGCATATGAATTCGGGCAGCAAGGCGACACCAACGCCTGCAGCGGCGGCATCGGCCATACTGGCGAATTGGTCGAAAAGCAGGCCGCGCAATTGCTCGACGTGATGGCCGTGGTGCAAAAACCACTGTTCCCAAGCGCCCGGTCGACTGTCGAGATGCAGCAGCGGCCTGGTGATAAGATCCTGGGGTGACATCGGCAGAGACGCCGCAAAGCCCGGCGCGCAAACCGGCATCACCTGTTCGCGCGCCAGTTCAAGATAGCCCACCCCGCTCCAATCGCGGCGGCCGAAATGGATGGCTGCGTCAAACCTGTCTTCCTCAAAGTCGAAGGGCGATATCCGCGTGCTTTGGTTGACCAAAATATCCGGATGCGCGCGCATGAAAGCAAAAAGCTGCGGCCCCAGCCAATACTTTCCAAACGCCGGAAGAACCGCAAGGTTAAGGCTGTTGCGTGACCCGCCGGCCTTCACACGCAGGCTTGCCCGCGCCAGATCCTGAAGGATCCGCCGCACCGTCTGCGCATAGC
>JBAUHP010000108.1:0-5347 GCA_049680345.1 Albidovulum sp.
TCGGGCCCGCTGACGGCCTCTAAGCGCCAAAAGGAATATGCCGAACCGCTGGCCAATCCGAATGCGTCCTTCGTGCCGCAACGCGAGGCGGTTTTTTCGGGCATCCAGCCTGCGGCGATCGGATCCATCTTCATTCTGGTGACGCTGATTTCCGGGATCGGTTATGGCGGCTGGTCGGTGCTTCAAGAAGTGCAGCGCGTGCAGCTGGCCCCTGTCGATCAAGCGCCCGGTGTTGTGGCAGAGCTTGACCCGCTGGCCACGGCAGGGGGGGCTGCGCCCCAGCAGGCCGAGGCTGACGGGATCATGATAGCGGCCCTGCCGTCCCAAGACGTTCAACCCGACCCCGAGGCGCTGAACCGGCTTTACCGGCCACAGACCCTTGATGTGCCGGTTCTGGTGGCGCGTGACGGGCCGATTGCCGCGATTGATCCGCGTCTGGCAAAGGGGCAGGCGGCCACTGAGGCTGCGCCGACCGTGACCACGGCCTTGGGCGAAACACCGGTACAAGTGGTGGCAGCCGCCGCACCAAGTGTCGAACTGATCGCGGCGCGCCCGGCTTGGGTGCGGGTTCAGGCGGTTGATGGTACGGTGCTGTTTGAAGGCACCATGGATGCGGGTGATCGCTATACCATTCCGGCGATTGCCGAAGCGCCGCTGCTACGTGCCGGGGAATCCGGCGCCGTTTATTTTGCTGTGAACGGCGAAACCTTCGGGCCGGCCGGTGCGAATGGATCGGTCACCAAGGGCATCGTTTTGGAACCGGCGGCATTGACCGAACGTTACGCTGTGGCAGATTTCGCGGTTGATCCGGATCTGGCCCGCGCGGTTGCTTTCGCCTCCGCGCAGACATTGACCGAAGATGGCGCAACTGCCGCCCCTGCCGAATAAATCCGGCGATATCCCATTTCACGGCGGCAGTCTGGTTGTGTCATTGCCGGATGCCGCCTATTTAGAAGGCCAACAGCCCTATTGGCGAGGCAATGATGTCGCATAACCCGATCCGTCCCTGGCGCAATATAATGCGGCGCAAGTCGCGCCAGATCATGGTGGGCAATGTCGCCGTTGGCGGGGATGCGCCGATCTCGGTGCAAACGATGACCAACACCATCACCTCGGATGTCAAAGCGACGCTTGCGCAGGTGAACCAAGCGGCGGCGGCCGGGGCGGATATTGTCCGCATCTCAACCCCCGATGAAGACAGCACCCGCGCCTTGAAGGCGATTGTGGCCGAAAGCCCGGTGCCGATCGTGGCGGATATTCATTTCCATTATAAGCGCGCGATAGAGGCCGCCCAGGCCGGAGCGGCCTGCCTGCGCATCAACCCCGGCAATATCGGCAATGCCCAACGGGTGCGCGATGTCGTGCAGGCCGCCAAGGATCATGGCTGTTCAATCCGCATCGGGGTGAATGCCGGGTCTTTGGAAAAGCATCTGTTGGACAAATATGCCGAGCCTTGCCCGGATGCGATGGTGGAAAGCGGGCTCGATCATATCAAGCTTTTGCAAGACAATGATTTTCACGAATTCAAAATCTCGGTGAAGGCGTCGGATGTGTTTCTGGCCGCCGCCGCCTACCAACAACTGGCCGAGGCCACCGATGCGCCGATTCATCTGGGGATCACCGAGGCGGGCGGTCTGGTTTCGGGCACGGTGAAATCGGCGGTGGGTCTTGGCAATCTGCTTTGGGCCGGAATTGGCGATACGATCCGGGTGTCTTTATCCGCCGATCCGGTCGAAGAGGTGAAGGTCGGGTTTGAGATCTTGAAATCGCTGGGGCTGCGGCACCGGGGGGTGACGATCATCTCTTGTCCGTCATGCGCGCGTCAGGGGTTTGATGTGATCAAGACCGTGTCAGCACTTGAAGAACGGCTGGCGCATGTGACCACCTCGATGAGCCTGTCGATCATCGGTTGCGTGGTCAACGGGCCGGGCGAGGCTTTGATGACCGATATCGGCTTTACCGGCGGTGGGGCAGGGTCGGGGATGGTTTATCTGGCCGGAAAGCAGCATCACAAGCTGGGCAATGACAAGATGATTGACCATATCGTCGATCTGGTCGAGGCCAAGGCGGCAGAGCTTCAGGCGCTGGAAGCCGCCCAAGCGGCCGAGTAAGTCCCGCGCGCCCCGGACGATTTGTTTTGCAATGACTGGCCGGGCAAGGAACGCGGCCCGTTGACGGCGCCGGGGCGGGGTTGTAGCTGATCGCCATGGCAAGAGCACCTCTTTTACAATTATCCGATATCTCATTGACCTTTGGGGGCAATCCGTTGTTCGACGGCCTCGATCTGAAGGTGCAACCCGGCGACAGGATTGCGCTTGTCGGGCGCAATGGATCGGGCAAATCCACCTTGATGAAAATCATGGCCGGGCTGGTCGAGGCCGATAGCGGCACGCGGGCAGCACAGCCGGGCGTGACGGTTGGCTATATGGAGCAAGAGCCCGATCTTTCGGCTTTTGCCACGCTTGGGGATTTCGCAGCCTCCGGGCTTCCCATGGGCGAGGAATACCGGGTCATGATGGCGGCCGAGGGGCTGAAATTTAACCCCGATACGCCGGTCGCCTCTGCCTCGGGTGGGGAGCGGCGGCGCGCGGCGCTGGCCAAATTGCTGGCCGAGGCGCCCGAGTTGATGCTTTTGGATGAGCCGACCAACCATCTTGATATCGAGGCAATCGGCTGGCTTGAACGCGAACTTGGCGACACAAGGGCAGGCTTTGTGCTGATCAGCCATGACCGCGCGTTTTTGCGCGCCCTGGCCCGCGCAACCTTGTGGATTGACCGGGGGGTGGCGCGGCGCAATGAGCGCGGCTTTGATGCGTTTGAGGAATGGCGCGACACGGTCTGGGCCGAGGAAGACGATGCGCGCCACAAGCTGGAACGCAAGATCAAACATGAAGCGAAATGGGCGGTCGAAGGAATATCGGCGCGGCGCACCCGCAACCAAGGCAGGGTGCGCGCCCTTGCGGCCTTGCGCGAAGAGCGCGGCGCGATGATCCGCAGGCAAGGCACCGCGGATATGGCGCTTGACAGCGGGCAGACATCGGGCCGGCTGGTGGTGGAAGCCACCGGCATTGCCAAGGCATTCGCGGATAAGATCATCTTGCAGCCCTTTGATCTGAAGATCATGCGCGGCGATCGGGTGGCTTTTGTCGGGCCGAACGGCGTGGGCAAGACCACATTGCTGAAAATGCTGACCGGAGAGCTTGCCCCCGACGAAGGCAATGTGCGGCTTGGCACCAATCTTGATATTGCGGTGTTTGACCAGGCGCGTTCTACGCTGGATTTTTCGATGACGCTTTGGGACGGTCTGGTCAACGATCCGGACATGGCCGTGTCGGGGCGGGCCGATCAGGTGATGGTGCGCGGCACACCCAAGCATGTGGTGGCCTATCTTAAGGACTTCTTGTTTGACGAGGCACAGGCGCGCGCGCCGATCGGATCGCTTTCGGGGGGCGAGCGGGCGCGATTGTTATTGGCGCGGATCATGGCGCGGCCGTCAAACCTGCTGATCCTGGACGAGCCGACCAATGATCTGGACGTGGAAACGCTTGATCTGTTGCAAGATATCCTTGGCGAATATGACGGCACGGTGCTTTTGGTATCGCATGACCGCGATTTCATCGACCGGGTGGCGACCACGACCATCGCCATGGAAGGCGGGGGCAGGGCCACCGCTTATGCAGGCGGTTGGAGCGATTATCAGGCCCAAAGGCAAGTGGCAGAGCAAAAGCCTGCCAAAGCCGTGGCAGCGCGCGCCCAAGGATCAGGGGCCGCCCAAGCGGGTGCGAAAAAGGCGGCACTGCCGCTTACATTCACCGAAAAACATCGGCTTGAGAAACTGCCATCGGTGATCGAAAAGCTGGAGGCCGAGATTGGCAAGCTAAGCGACGGGCTTGCCGATCCCGCACTGTTTACCGCGTCCCCCGACAAGTTCCGCAGGTTTTCCGAAGCCTTGGCGGAACGGCAAGCGTCGCTGGCCGCCGCCGAGGAAGAATGGTTGGCCCTGGCCGAGAAAGCCGAGGCCTGAACGTTGGGGCCTTGATCGCTGGGGCCTAACCCCGGCGCCGCCGTCTGCCACCTTCACCACCGGCTGAGCCTGAGGTGTTGAAGCTGACGTCCGGCAGGGTCAGAACCTTGCTTAGTTCGGGGAAGGCGGCGGTTGCATGCGGAATGGCGCTGGCGGCCACGAAATGTTCCTGAAAGCGCGGTTCAATCGCCGTTTCAACCTTGTGGATGCGTTTGACCTCTGCCTCAATCGCCGCACGTGCGGCATTATTGCAAAGTGCGATTCGCGCGCCCGTGCCTGCGGCGTTTCCGGCCGAGGTGATCTTATCAAGCGGGCAGTCGGGGATCATACCCAAGACGACGGCATGTTTGGGGCTGATATGGGCACCAAAAGCCCCGGCCAAGACCACCCGGTCAACTTTCTCAATCCCGATTTCGTCCATCAACAACTGCGCACCTGCATAGAGTGCGGCCTTCGCCAGCTGGATCGCGCGGATATCGCCTTGGGTGACGCTGATCAAAGGGCCGCCCTTGGCGGTGCCATCATAAAGCACATAGCCATGGGTCCGCCCGTCCGCGACCATGCGCGCGGTGCCGGTCTGTTCGGCCGAACCAATCAGGCCGCCCGCATCCAAAAGCCCGGCCATGCGCATTTCTGCGACCACCTCGATAATTCCCGATCCGCAGATGCCGGTGATACCGGTCTGCGCCGTGGCCGTTTCAAAGCCGTCTTCATCCGACCAGATATCAGAGCCGATGACGCGAAAGCGCGGTTCTTTGGTGACAGGGTCAATCTCGACCCGTTCAATGGCACCGGGGGCCGCGCGCTGACCAGAGCTGATCTGTGCGCCTTCAAAAGCCGGACCTGTGGGCGAGGAACAGGCAAGCACCCGATCTTCATTGCCAAGCAAAATCTCGGCATTGGTGCCGACATCAACGATCAGCACCATGTCTTTGGATTTGTTGGGTTCTTCCGAAAGTGCAACGGCGGCGCAATCCGCCCCCACATGGCCTGCGATACAGGGCAGGATATAAACCTGGGCATTGTCATGCACCGCGAATAATTCCAGCTCACTTGCCGGCAGGCTGATGCTTTCCGATGTGGCCAGTGCGAAGGGGGCCTGGCCAAGCTCTACCGGATCAATTCCCAAAAGCAGATGATGCATGACCGGGTTGCAGACGAATACCGCCTCCACGATCAGCCCGGGGTCAACCGCGGCTTCGGTCGCGATGGATTGGGCCAGACCGTTGAGGGCCGTGCGCACCGCACCGGTCATCTCAACATCGCCGCCGGGGTTCATCATCACGTAACTTACCCGGCTCATCAAATCTTCGCCAAAGCGGA
>JBAUHP010000109.1:0-1879 GCA_049680345.1 Albidovulum sp.
AGATAACGGTCGGTGGTGTCACGCTCCGCCGCCATTGATCGCCGCTCGGTTTCGGATATGTGGGTGGCCGTCTCGGAAAGTGTTTCAACGTCGTGCGGGCTTAACCCATCATTGCCCCAGCCATGGCCCGAAATCAGTGCCCGGTGCACGATCAGGTCGGAATAGCGCCGGATGGGCGATGTGAAATGTGCGTAAGATCGCAAGGCAAGGCCGAAATGACCGTAGTTTTCAGGATGGTAATAGGCCTGAGTCATTGAGCGCAAAGTCGTAATGTTCAACAGCTCATCGAAATCCGTGCCCTCGGCTTGTGACAGCAAGCTGTTGAGATGCCGGGTTTTCAGAACCTGTCCCTTTGCCAGGGTAAAGCCAGATGCCTCGGCCACCTCGCGCAGCGCGTCCAGCTTTTGCAAGCTTGGCTCTTCGTGGACCCGAAATAGCAATGGACGGCGCAGGCGCATCAGCTCTTCCGCGGCAGCAACATTCGCCAATATCATGAATTCCTCGATAAGGCGGTGCGCATCCAAGCGTTCTTTCATTGCAACGGCTTTGACGCGACCATCCTCGCCCAGTTCAATCTTGCGTTCGGGCAGATCCAGATCAAGCGGCTGTCGGAGCGCGCGCGCGGTTTTGGTGACATCGTAAGCGGCGTAAAGCGGTGCGATCACCTCGGGCAGCAGTTCGGCGCAACGTTCATTGGGGCGGCCGTCCTGGGCCTCTTGGACTTCCTCGTAAGTAAGGCTTGCGACTGATTTGATCATCGCACGGGTGAAGCGGTGCGAAAGTTTCTGACCATGGGCGTCAAGCTTCATCCGGACAGCCAGAACAGGACGGGCAACACCTTCATGCAGCGAACAAAGATCGCCCGACAGCCGGTCGGGCAGCATCGGCACTACGCGGTCAGGGAAATAGCTGGAATTGCCGCGATTGCGCGCTTCACGGTCAAGGGCAGAACCGGGGGTGATATAGGCCGCGACATCGGCAATGGCGACCCAAACGATATGGCCGCCAGGGTTTGCCTTGTCACGATCGCCCTGGGCAAAGCAGGCATCATCATGGTCCCGCGCATCGTTTGGGTCGATGGTGATAAACGGCATGTCGCGCAGGTCTTCGCGGTCGCCCAATTCGACCGGCTTCATCGCATCCGCCTCAGCAATTGCGGCATCCGAAAAATCATCGGGGATGCCGTGCTGATGAATGGCGATAAGGGATACCGCTTTGGGTGCCGAAGGGTCGCCCAAACGCTCGATCACACGCGCGCGGGCAAGACCCATGCGGTTTTTCGGGCCGGCCTGTTCAGCCTCGACCAATTCGCCGTCCTTGGCCCCTTGGGTGGCATCAGCGGCCACCAGCCATTCCTTGTCAGCGCCCTTGGCAATGGGGACGATCCGCCCGCCTTCAGTTTCTTTGCGAAAGATCCCAAGCAGTCTTAGGGGGTTGGTGCCGATCTTGCGGATCAACCGTGCCTCATACTGATAATCCTCGCCCCGCACCTCATTGACCCGGCCCAAGATCCTGTCGCCCTCGGCCACCGGCGCATCGGCCTTGCGCGGCATGAACAATACCCGCGGTTCGGGTGCCTCGCCTTGCCATTCCAATGGCCGCGCGAACTGGTCGCCATTTGCGTCAACGGGCAAGATCAGCAATATCGTCACCGGCGGCAACTTTTCAGGGTCGCGATAGCTGCGGCGTTTGCGTTCCAGCGTGCCTTCGGATTCAAGTTCCTTCAACACCCGTTTCAGCTCTATGCGTTCGGCACCTTTGATGCCAAAGGCCTTGGCGATATCGCGTTTGGCGGTCAGGCCGGGATTTTCGGCGATCCAATCAAGGATCTCGGATTTTGAGGGGATGCGTGTCATGGGCGCTGCCTATCACGGCGCGA
>JBAUHP010000110.1:0-1969 GCA_049680345.1 Albidovulum sp.
CGTCAAAGCTGATGGTTGCATCCATCATGTGAAACGCCGCATCACCGGGGTCTTTTCCGGCCGCGTGCAGATGGGTATAGCGCGGCGAGCCAAAGGCAACCGTCCCCCAACGCTCAAGATCCGCATAAGGATCGCCCTCAAAGAAGGTATTGGGATTGATGCCGGTATGCCAGGAATTGATCGCCCAAGGATCACCCCCGGTAAGGGCGGCGGCGCGTTCCAGCTGCGCCTTCAGCCGCGCGACCAGCGGTGCAGGGCCGTCGAAACCGGTCATCCGCGAATTTTCAACCTGCGCCACAATCGGCGCGTCAAGCAAAAGAACACTGTCGTCATAGGCGCGGGTTGAGGATGAGGTGACAAAATGATTTATTGTCAGACGCCCGTTCAGGGCCTCGCACACAACGGGCGGAAAGATCATGACCGGAAACAGCTCCAGCGCGAAATCGGCCACGGCCGCTGTCCGGCCTTTGCGGATCTGCCCGGTCAGATCCGTGCCACATGCGCCGCTGATGCGGTAAGCGGTGGCCTTCAGGACATGTTCCAGCAAGGCGTCATGCACCAGCCGCATCCCTTGAAAATCCGCAGTCGCGAAAGGCGCACCAAGGTATTTGCGGGTCAGCGCATAGGTCATGATCGCCGGGCTTTGTCCTTGCGCGTGGGAAAATCGAACCTGATCGCCAAGCCGCGAAAAAAAGATCGTCCGATCAACCGTTGCCATTGCATCGCGTATGTTTTGGGGAAACGCGTCAGAGCCTGAAACCGGTGGTGCTTTCACCACTTCGGCAATCACACCCAGCCCCTTGGCAATATCGGCGACAAGATCGCATAAATCGGTCTCAAAATAGGATGTAGGCCCCACCTCACCCACCAGCAACACGCGGTCACCCTTGCGCAGCCTGGCGCAGTTGAAAAGCAGGTTCTTGACGCCGGATGTAATGGCTTGTGCTGATGGTTCAGGCATCATGGCTTGGCTTTCCCAGGGCGGTTGTCCCCGAAGCTTTGCGGCATCTGAGATCACAGATCAAGATAAAAATTGCACTTGCTTCATCCCCCGCGCTTCTTTATCTGTGATCACAGATTACTGTGTAACCGGAGGGCATGATGCGCTACTCAGGGCTATCCCTGATAACCAACGCGCTAAGTGGCAACCGCCGCTGGCCGCCGATCATGACCACGCCCGATGCGCGGCGTTCCTATGACATCGTTATTGTCGGGGGCGGCGGGCATGGGTTGGCCACTGCGCATTATCTTGTCGCCAATCACGGGATTCGCAACATAGCAGTGCTGGAGGCGGGCTGGATCGGTGGCGGCAATACCGCGCGTAACACGACAATCGTGCGTTCGGATTATTTGCTGCCTGCCAGCTTTGCGCTCAAGAACTTTGCCCTCGGCCGATGGGCCGATCTTGCACGCGATCTCAATTTCAACCTGATGTATTCGCCGCGCGGCTATGTCGATCTTGCCCATTCTGACGGCGAGCTGGAACATTTCACTTTGCGCGCCAATGCCATGCGACTTGGCGGCGCCGATGCCGACATTCTGACCCCCGAGGCATTGGCCCGCCGCGTGCCCGGTCTTTGCCTTGACGGCGACAGCCGCTTTCCTGTGGCAGGGGCGCTGGTGCAAGAGGCCGGCGGCACCGTGCGCCATGACGCCGTCGCCTGGGGATTTGCCCGCAGCGCGTCCGCAGGTGGGGTGCATGTATTTCAAAACACGCCAGTGACAGGATTTCGGATCAGCGATGGCAAACTGACCGGTGTCGATACGCCGATGGGCCAGATCGACTGCGCCAAAGCCCTGATATCGGTCGCCGGGCAATCGGCAGCGGTTGCTGGGCTGGCAGGGCTGAAGCTGCCAATGCTACCTATCAACGTCCAGGCCTTCGTCACCGAACCTGTCAAACCGGCGCTTGATTGCGTGGTCAACTATAATGCCGGGCTTTCCTATATCAGCCAGACCGACAAGGGCG
>JBAUHP010000111.1:0-2686 GCA_049680345.1 Albidovulum sp.
TGACTGGGTCGTTCTGACCGCAGCTGTCGTAGGCCTTGGCATTGCAGCCCTTGCAGCCGTTCGTGGCGGCACCGGTTCGCTGACCTCGACCATCAACAGCTACCTGTCGGGCGTGACCATCAACACCGCCGCGCTCTGATCTGGCGCAACACAAGATCAGGCCGCGTCCCGAAAGGGGCGCGGCCTTAGTGTGTCTAAGGCCTGGTTTTCGCACGAATGTTTCGAAAAGGCGCTAATTCCACTGGTTTGGCCCGCTTTAACCACTATTTGGCCGCAAATTATTAACATACTGCGGGCATTATCGGGGCGGCTGGCCGATTATGACCAGTGCCGCTTCCCCTGTGTCGAATGAAAGGATGCGTAATGCGGTTGGTATTTGGATTGGTTTTGGTCCTTGGGTTGGGGCTCGCCGGATTTGCAGTCTATATGGCGCAAGGTTACATCGCCAAAACTCAGTATGAGCGTGACCAGTTGCTTCAAGCACAAAAATCGGCACCCAGACTGGTCGACGTCGTCGTTGCTTCTAAGCCGCTGAAATATGGTGACCGGATGACCCGCGTCGATCTGGAGGTTATCAAATGGCAGGCCGACAAGGTTCCTGAAGGCGCCTTCAATGCCGTTGTGGCTCCGCAAGGTGGCGACCCCAACATCATCCCGGTGTTTTTTGAAGGCGAAACCCGGCCCCGCGCAGCCCTGCGCAGCTTGGAAGTGTTCGAACCGGTCCTGGCATCGAAGATCACCGAGGCAGGGATTGATGCAGGCATCACCGCCAACCTGACCCCCGGCATGCGCGCCTTGACCATCAATGTTGACGTAACAAGCGGCGTGTCAGGCTTCTTGCGGCCGGGTGACCGTGTCGATGTTTATTGGAGCGGCAACGCCAACGGCCGCGAAGTGACCATGCTGATCCAGGCCGCCGTGACGCTGATCGCGATCGACCAAAGCGCCGATGCAGATCGCTCAAGCGAAACCCAGGTGGCGCGTACAGTGACGGTACAAGCAACATCCGAACAGGTCGCGGCTTTGGCCTTGGCGCAACAATCGGGCCGTCTGACACTTGCCTTGGTCGGCACCGGCGACACTTTGGATATCGGCGCGGTCGAAATCGACCGGAACGCACTTTTGGGGATTAAAGAAGAAGCCGCCCCCGAAGCCGTCGCCGCCGAAAAGGTCTGCACGATCCGCACCAACAAAGGCGGCGAGATCGTCGAAACCCGGATCGCTTGCACAAACTAATCTAAAGTAGAACGTCAGATCACGAAACAATTTGGGCGGCTGGCACTTGATGTGGTAGCCGCCCTTCGCTTTGCACACCACAGCTTCCTGACTGTTGCGGTTTGTCCACATAAGCCTCGTCGCCCAACCATCTGATTATTGCAAAGATTCCCGCTTTCGCGCATGGTAGCCGGGATAGGGCACGAAGACCCATAACTGTAGTGATCGGAAGGGCAGGTCACAATGAGCATGAAGATAGTTATTACCGCCGGTATGTTGGGCTTGACGATTGGCGCTACCGCACAATCGGCGCAAGCTGAGACATTACGCGTATTAGAAGGTTCCGTTTCCAGTGCATTGACCGTGCCTATGAACCGTGCGGTCGTTGTAGAGGCGGATCAACCTTTCGCTGAACTTTCCATTGCCAACCCCGGCATTGCCGACATCTCGACCTTGTCGGACAAAAGCATCTATGTGTTGGGCAAGGCGCCCGGACGTACGACGCTGACGCTTTTGGGGCCAGACGGCAAGCTAATCACCAATGTCGATGTGCAAGTCACATTGGATGTGGCCGAGTTCAAAGAACGGCTGCGACAGATCCTTCCCAATGAAAACATCGAAGTGCGTACCGCCAATGACGGGATCGTCTTGTCGGGCATCGTGTCGTCGATTGGCGCACTGGACCGCGCCCTTGATCTGGCCCAACGCTATGCGCCGGACCGGGTATCAAACCTTATGGGCGTCGGTGGCACCCAGCAGGTCATGCTGAAGGTGCGCTTTGCTGAAATGCAGCGCTCTGTCGGCAAGGCACTGAATGGTGGCCTTACGATTACCGGTTCCAACTCCAATCTTGGGACCTCGATCGGCGGCGGCGCCGGTGCGTTGGTGCCAGGTACGGTCATCGGGGGTGCAGGCTCTACTGTTCTTAACCTCGACGGCACCACCAATGGCGGTGCTGCGGTTGGCTTTACGGTCGGCAACTTCCAGTTCGGTGTTTTGCTTGAAGCGCTGGAAAACAAGGGTCTGGTCCGCACATTGGCCGAACCCAACCTGACAGCCCTTTCCGGACAAGAAGCCAAGTTTCTGGCCGGTGGCGAATATCCGATCCCGATTGTTGACCGCGACGGTGTCGGCATTGAATACAAGCCCTTCGGTGTCGCCCTTGCCTTTACGCCGCGTGTGGTTGATGGCGATATCATCAACCTGCAGATCAGCGCCTCGGTTTCGTCAATCGATACAACTGTAACGGTCCAAAGTGGCGGCTTTTCCGTCAACGCCTTCAAACGCCGCGATACCACAACCACGGTTGAAATGCGCGATGGTGAAAGCTTTGCAATCGCCGGTCTGTTGCAAGACGATTTCCGCGACCTGAACTCTCAGGTTCCGTGGTTGGGCGATATCCCGGTACTTGGTGCGCTGTTCAGAAGTGCCGACTATCAACGCGCCCAGTCTGAACTGGTCATTATCGTGA
>JBAUHP010000112.1:0-6968 GCA_049680345.1 Albidovulum sp.
AAGCTTTGGGCCGACGGCACCGCGATGATGAAGGATGCAGGCGCAGAGATCGTCGATATCAGCTTGCCGCATACCAAATACGCTTTGCCCGCCTATTATGTGGTGGCACCTGCCGAGGCGTCATCAAACCTCGCGCGCTATGACGGGGTGCGTTATGGCCACCGCGCCAAGCTGGCGCAAGGCGATGGCATCACCGAGATGTACGAGAAGACCCGTGCGGAAGGTTTCGGCCACGAAGTGCAGCGCCGGGTGATGATCGGCACCTATGTGCTGTCAGCAGGCTTCTATGACGCCTATTACAACCGCGCCCGCAAGGTGCGTGCCCTGATCAAGCGCGACTTTGAGAATGTGTTTGCGCAAGGCGTTGATGCGATCCTTACACCGGCCACACCGTCAGCGGCCTTTGGTCTGGGCGAGATGGCCGAGGCCGATCCGATTGCGATGTATCTGAACGATGTCTTCACGGTGACGGTGAACCTGGCCGGGCTGCCGGGCATTGCGGTGCCGGTCGGGCTTGACCGTCAGGGGTTGCCTTTGGCGCTGCAACTGATCGGCCGGCCATGGGAAGAGGCTGATTTGCTGAATCACGCCTATGTGTTGGAGCAAGCGGCAGGCTTTGTTTCCAAGCCACAAAAATGGTGGTAATGCCTGCCAACTGGGCTTTTTGATGGGTGTCTCTATGCGCGTGTTCTTGTTGCTTTCGTCGCTTGCTGCATTGACGGCCTGTGCGCCGCCCACAACCTTGCCGCCGCAAGGTGGGGTGGGGTTTGGTGACCGGCCTGTCTATGTCGCACCGGGTGTGGCATCTGCGCCTGTGGTGCCCCCTACGGCCAGCAATGCGGCGATCCCGTCATCGGAAATTAACTCGGCCCTCTTCGGCACACCAACGGCGCCGGGTTCTGAGGCGGCACCCTTGCCAAGCTACGTGCCCCCCGCCAATCCGCAAGCCAGCGTTCAGACCTCGGAAGCCGAGCTGATTGCGACCTTGCCGGGTCATTCAGGGATTTCGGACGAGCAAGATTTCGAAGCGGTCGCATCGCGCGAGACGATCGAGACGGACGCCGAGCGGATTGAGGCGAATAAGGCGCAGTATCAACAGATTGCACCAGCGGCCTTGCCAGAGCGGGGGGCCGGGCCTGCGGTGTCGGATCTGGTAAGTTATGCGCTGAACGCACCGAACCGGCTGGGCCAGTCGATTTATCAGCGCCGTTCGGTATCGGCGGATGTGCACCGCAAGGCGTGCTTGCACTATGCCAGTGATGAGGCCGCCCAAGTGGCGTTCTTGAAGGCCGGCGGGCCCGAGCGGGACCGCAAGAAGCTTGACCCCGATGGCGACGGCTTTGCGTGCGATTGGGATCCGACGCCGTTTCAAAAGGCCCGCGGCGGCTGATGGTTGCGGCGGCGCTGCCCTCGCCGAATTTCGGGCCCCGGCGGGAGGGCGCGCGCCCATCGCTGATCGTTTTGCATTACACCGCCATGGCGACCTGTGCCGAGGCGCGGGCGCGACTTTGTGACCCCAAGGCCGAGGTTTCGGCGCATTACCTCATTTGCGAAGGCGGTCAGGTCGAGGCGCTGGTGGATGAGGCCATGCGGGCCTGGCATGCGGGTGCGGGGGCCTGGGGGGCGATCAGCGATGTCAATTCGCATTCGATCGGGATCGAGCTGGCCAATAGCGGGGATGCACCTTTCCCCGAGCCGCAGATGGCCGCTCTGGAGGCGCTGCTGGCGGGGATCATGCAGCGCTGGGCAATCGGCCCCGCGGCGGTGATCGCGCATTCGGACATGGCGCCTGCGCGCAAATGCGATCCGGGACCAAGGTTCGATTGGCGGCGGCTGGCGCTTGGCGGGCTTGCGGTCTGGCCGGAAGCGGCGGGGGACGGGACGGCGGATTTCGCGGCCTCGGCCCGCGCCATCGGCTATCGGGCGGCGGCGCCACATGCGGTGCGTGCCGCCTTCCGGCTGCGCTTCCGGCCATGGGCCGAGGGGCCTGAGGATGCGGTAGACAGAGCGCTGGCCGATGATCTTGCCCGGCGCCTTGCCGGGGGTGCTTTGGCCTGAATGCGTTGGCTGCAAGTCCTTGGCCTACATGCGATTTCGACCGCCGGGCAGCACCCGGCCGCGGGTGGGGGCTGCCCGGCGGCGCGCAGGTGCGCCTTGTTTCCGTGCGAAGAGGCGCAAAGCCCTTTGATGGCCGATCTGAGCACAATTCGACCGATGCGGCATGCGTCTGAATGACCGCGAAGGTACATCGCGAGACTTGTTGTCCAGTACACTGATTGCTAAAAGTGCACCATGTTTCCGATAAGCACGTTGGCCATTGTTGCCGCTCTCCTTGCGGCGGTTCTTCAGATTGGTGCCATTTCTGGATATCTGCGGAGATGGCGGATCCGATGCTTGTCCCTCCCAGCATTAGCTCTTGTGATTTCTGGTGTTTGGAACAGCAAACATCCTGAATATGGCGGCTGGCCGTTTTTCATAGCCCTCGCAGCGATTGCCGGGCTCGCCACGCTCGGGATCGGTCAAGCCTGGGGATGGCTGATTCAACGCCTTGGGCGAAGCAACCAACCAAGAAAATGGCCAGCTTTGGTTTTTCTTTTCAGTCCTGCAGTTGCGCTGACCTTGTTCGCTCTTGAGCGCCAATATGTACCTGAAAGCTGCCAACGAGCCTTGGCGGTCGATATGAATGGAAACGACTTTCTGGTCCGCATTGAAGACAGCGCTCTTTTCAGGTGGCCCCCCGGCGGATCGGGCGAAGGTTTTTACCGATACAGCTTTGAGCGCGCAGCCAAGGACGACGCGGCCAGACTTTGTCGACTTTCAGGCGGGGGCAGTGAAAAGATTGCCGTTGACCAAATTGATTTTGGCCAAGACACGCCAATGATGACCGCATGTCCAAACGGAAAATGCAGCGATGCATCATGGCCTACAAGATTCTCGTTAGCAGCTGTTTCTGACAATAGCGCGATCAAGCCTTCGGCTTGGTTCGGAGATCAATCGCGTGACGATATTCTTTGGGACGGGGACAACGCAGATGGCTGGATTTGTTTTCTGCCATCGAGTTCGATTATGTGGTTGAACTGCACGGTCTGGATAACCCCGCAACCCGGGATACGTGCCAGTGCGTCCGCGGATCGGCGTCCGGACGTTGGAACGGACAGCCTGGTTCAAGAGCTGGAACGCGACGTCGAAAGATGGTTGGCACATCTGCGTGATTTCAATCTGAGTGAGAATTGATTTCGGACCTTCAGATTTCTGACCGGGATAAATTCGACATTTCGTCAAAGGCCGCGCAAGCAGTCATTGGTGCAAATGCAGCCAACGGCAGGTTCGTCCGCGAAGCCTGAACCTTGGCGAGGCAATGCGAAATCCCACGCCTCGTGGCTTATATCAGATCGTGCCATGTCGGGCTTGCGGCCCGCCATTTTACGGAAATTGAATAACAAACGCATGGGATTGTGAAGAAATGAGTGGCTGTGCTGCCGATAGCGTTTCGACTTTGCCTTGAAGCATTACCTGCCACCTGACGCGCCCAGATCCTTTACTTCAGGCAGGCTTAGGTGATTGGGGCCAAGGTTGGCCGGCCTCGGTCTGGCCCGCAGTAGCGCATCCATGCCGCAGGTTGTTTTCGAGAAAATGGGGGCCAAGCCGCTTTGTGCACCACAGCGCCTGCGCCCCGAACCTGAGCGAGGCAATGCTTGGCAGTTGACGGCGCGGGCCCGAGCGCCTAACTGAAACATTGCGCGGAAGGCTGGATGGCTGCGTGTCGGTCCTTCGGGGCGGGCGCGAGGAAAGTCCGGGCTCCATGAAGTAACGGTGCCGGGTAACGCCCGGCGGGGGCAACCCCAGGGAAAGCGCCACAGAGAAGAGACCGCTTTTGCCTTGGCAAAAGTAAGGGTGAAACGGTGGGGTAAGAGCCCACCGCGGACTTGGTAACAAGGACGGCACGGCAAGCCCCACCGGGAGCAATGCCAAATAGGGGCCTCGCGCGGGGGCCGGTCGCCGCGCAAGCGGGGATACCGCCCGCAAGGACACTTCGACCCGAGAGGCCCGGGTTGGCAGCTAGATCCCGTCGGTAACGGCGGGGCCAGATGAATGGTCATCCAAGGGGGGGCGGCGCAAGTCGGGCCCCCGGGACAAAACCCGGCTTACAGGCCTTCCGCGCGCTTTATCTGTAACGTCCCTGTCAAGGGAGAGTGACCTGGCGGAGCCGCCTTGGCGGCGGCAAGTCTTTTGTTGGGCGCCTTGCGGCGCGATACTTGTGGGGCAAAGATCGCTATAGTGCTTCGCAGTTTACGGTGTTGGTGATGCAGGAGGGATGATCGATGAGTTTTATCAAGACGCTGGCGGTATTGGCCACGGGGTTTGCGGCGGCGCGCGGGTATGACAAATACCGCAAGGTCGGCGGCATGGCCGGGATGAAGGGCAGTTTAGAGAATGCCGGGGCCGAGGGCGGTATGGTCGATCAGATCGGCCAGATGGTTGAAAAGCTGGGTGTTCCGGGGGCGGCCAAGTCGATGCGCGATATGGCGGCGGCCTACGGGCCGAAGGCTGCCGAAGCGGGGCAGGCGGCAGAGGCCGGGCTTGGCGGGTTGATAGGCAGCATGCAAGGCGCTGTGAGCGCCGGTGCAGGAGCCATGGGTGAGATGATTGCCACCATGACCGGGGCCAGCCCGATGGCGGCCGTGGCCGAGGAAAACGCCAAGCTGTTGATCCGGGCGATGTGCCAGGCGGCGATGGCCGATGGCGAGATTGACGCCGAGGAGAAGGCCAAGATCATGGCGCATCTGGCCGATGCGTCGGATGCAGAGCGCGGCTATGTGCAAGAGCAGATGGCGGCACCTTTGGATCTGGAGGGGCTGGTGGCCGCGACCGGCACCGGGATGGCGGCGCAGGTTTATTCATCTTCGTTGATAACAATCGCGCCCGACAAGCCGGTTGAGCTGGCCTATCTTGCCGCGCTTGGCGAGGCATTGGGGCTGGATAAAGCCACCCGCGACAGCTTGCATGCGGCCCAGGGTATGCCGCCGCTGGAGGGTTAAGGCGTTGCTTGCGCAAAACCCGGCGGATTTGCGGGGCGATCACATGCTTACCCGCTTGACTCGGGGGCCGGGGCGTATAAAAGGCGGGCTTCAAGGATTTCGCGGGCAACCGGTTTGCCCGGACTAGTGGAGAACGACAATGGCGAAGCCGACGACGATCAAGATCCGTCTGAACTCGACGGCGGGCACCGGGCACTTCTATGTGACCAAGAAGAATGCCCGCACCATGACCGAGAAAATGGTTGTGAACAAATATGACCCCGTGAAGCGTCAGCATGTTGAATATAAGGAAGGCAAGATCAAGTAAGATCTTTGCTTTTCACCAAGGGTAGGGGCCGTGCTTTGCGCGGCCTTTTCTTTTGGCGCCTGCGGCTTTTGGGTCTGGTGCCAAGTAAATTCCTCTGGGCGCCGCAGATCGGCCGCCTTTTGGATTGAAGCGTTTGCGCGTGTTGCCCCTTTAAGGACAACGCTTCACGCGAACCGGGTTATGTGCAAGTCCGCTTATTTTGCCCTTGGCACTTGCTGCCTGCAGCTCTGGTTACGGGGCAGGCGAGCCGTCTGGTTTTGACCGGCTTGACGCGGCGCGGCTGGGAAATGCGGGGGCGGTGGCGCCGGGATATGACGCCACGATCCACGCGTCTTCGGGTGGCAATCCGGTCCAGGGCGGTCAAACGGCTTTTGATCGGGTAACAAGGATATCGGTTGAGCGTGGGGTTCCGGTCTTTCGCGGACACTCCATCAGTTCCCGGCGCGGCAAAGGCCCCACTTCGGGACTAAGCGCCGCGCGAGACGCCAGCGGGCTGGACAGCCACCGCGTGAACGCCCAGACAACGATCCCGTTTGCGGTCGCTGACATCTCGGGAAGGCTTCGTCGGGTAAACATCGACGGGTTGGATTTCGCGATCATTGATCGGGTGCATATGCCATTCTTCGGCTCCAAGCTGCCGGAGGCGGAACTCAGAATGGCGGTTTCGCGGGCTGCAGCAGAAATGACAGGGTGCAGCGAAAGACCCGGAGTTTACGAAAAGCGCAGCAATTATGGCATCAAGGCTTTTGCGGTGCCCATGAGTTGTTTCTAAAAAAAGGGCCGGGGAACACCCCGGCCCTTGGTCGTTTTATGCTGCTTCAGATTACTCGCGGTTGCCGAGGAACTGCAGCAAGAACATGAACATGTTGATGAAGTCGAGGTAGAGGCGCAGCGCGCCCATGATGGCCGACTTGCCAAGCCATTCGGAATCGCCGTGCTGCGCATGGGCGATATATTCGGTCTTGATCTGCTGGGTGTCATAAGCGGTGAGACCCGCGAAGATCAGCACGCCAAGCGCCGAGATCGCCATTTGCACAACACCCGAACCAAGGAAGATGTTCACGATCGAGGCGATCAGAAGGCCGATCACACCCATGATCAGGAACGAGCCCCAAGCCGAGATGTCTTTCTTCGTCGTATAGCCCCAAAGCGAGAGGCCTGCGAAGGCAATCGCTGTGATCAGGAACGTCTGGACGATCGAATAGCCGGTGAAGATCAGGAAGATCGAGCTGATCGAGATCCCCATCACCGCAGCAAAAGCGTAAAAGACCAGCTGCGCGGTTGCCGCTGTCATCTTGTTGATCATCGCACTAAGGCCGAAGACAAAGCCCAGCGGTGCAAACATAACGACCCATTTCAGCGGCGAGAGATAAAGTGTCGCCCCGAAGCTGGTCAGATATTTGCTACCAACCTGCGCCACGGCCAGGGATGGGTCGGTCGTGACCGCCAGCCCGGCGATGGCCCAAGCGGCAAGGGCCGTCAGCAACATGCCGACTGACATCAGCCCGTAAACCTTGTTCATATGGGCGCGAAGGCCCGCATCTATTGTGGCAGTCGTTCCAAATGTTGCGCTGCCCGCATTTAGTGTTCTGTAGTCAGCCATTGCTGCCTCCTCATGCAAA
>JBAUHP010000113.1:0-4372 GCA_049680345.1 Albidovulum sp.
TGTTCAAGGCGCGTGACCTTGATCAGGCTTTGTACCGTGTCTGACTGCCCCACCGGCAAGACCATGATACCGCCAATACGAAGCTGCGCCAATAGGGGGCCGGGCGGGTCTTCGGCAGCGGCGGTCACAATTATGCGGTCAAACGGGCCATGGTCGGGCAAGCCGTGGCTGCCGTCGCCTGCGAATGCGGTGATATTGCTTAGATCCAGGGCCTTGAAGATGGCTTCGGCTTCGCGAACAAGACGGCGGTGGCGGTCAACCGAATAGACCCGGCGTGCAAGCTGGCTCAGGATTGCGGCTTGATAGCCCGATCCGGTACCCACCTCCAACACCTTGTCGCGGGGGCTGACGTCAAGGGCCTGGGTCATCAGTGCCACAACAGAGGGTTGGCTGATGGTCTGCCCGCAAGCGATGGGCAAGGGCATGTCTTCATAGGCGCGTTCGGCGAAAAGGCCGCGTACGAAAAGACCACGGTCAATCGCCTCCATCGCGTTCAAGACCCGCGTGTCGGTCACGCCTTTTGAGCGTAAGGAATACAAGAACCGCATCTTTTGTTCGGCCTGTTCCATCATTCCAGCCGCTTGGCCAATTCCGCCAGATCGCCATGTGCGGTCAGATCGGCCCGCATCGGCGTGACAGAAATATAGCCGTCAAGATTGACGGCAACATCGGTGCCGGGCGCAGTTGGATGATGCTGTGGGCCGCCCTTGATCCACAAGAATTTACGCCCCGAAGGCGATTGATGCGGCTCGACCCCAAAGAATGTATCCTTGCGGTAGCCTTGGGCGGCCACTTTGGTGCCTTTGACCGCATTTGCCCCCAGCGGCGGGAAATTGACATTATAGAAGATGCGGTAATCGCTTTGATCCCAAAGCCCCTTTTCAAGAAGATCGCGAACAAGCTTTGCACCGTGGACCCGGGCCGCTTCAAACGGGTCCTCCAGATCTTGGGTTTCAGGGCCCATGAACTGCGAAAGCGCAATCGCGGGCAAGCCTTGCAAGGCGGCTTCCATCGCACCACCGATCGTTCCGGAATAAAGCGTGTTTTCGGCCGCGTTATTGCCGCGATTAACGCCTGAAAGGACCAGATCGGGGCGGGCCTCGGTCATCACATCGTAAAGCCCCGCAAGCACGCAATCTGCCGGGCTGCCTTCGGCGGCAAAACGGCGCTCTTCAAGCTTGGCGATCATCATCGGGTGGGTGTAGCTGATGCAATGGCCGACGCCGGATTGTTCGAACGCCGGTGCGACGGTCCAGACCTCGCCTTCTGGCCCGGCGATTTCATGGGCGATCTCGGTCAGAACCTCAAGCCCAGGGGCGTTGATGCCATCGTCATTGGTAATCAAGATCCGCATGCAGTCCCCTTATCCTATAGGATTGATTTAGAGGGAACCGACCCTTTGGTAAAGGCGCATCGTCCATAGGCAAAAGGCCCCGGCTCAGGCCCCACCCACCCGCCCTGGCCATCGCCGGGGCCTGGGCAAGGCCAGGGCCTTGCCCAAGAGGGGGTTACAAAAGGGCGATCAGGCGCGCGGCTTCGGTTTCGGGGGCGGCAAGCGGGCTTCGATCTTCGCCGGGGTGGAAGCGCGCGCGGGTGGCGGTTGGCATCGGGGCCGGGGTTTCAATAAGTACGCGCGGCCCGATCTTGGCGCATTCGGCCTGCCAGCTGCGGGCCAAGGCAATTTGCGCGGCCTTGGTGGCGCCATATGCGCCAAAGAACTTTTGCCCACCCGCCGGATCGTCAAGGAAAAGAGCGGTACCGCCTTGCTTGCGCAAGAGCGGTTCCAAAAGCGGAATGAGCGTGGCTGTGGCGCGCAGGTTGCAGGCCATGGATTTGTCGAAATCCTTCATGTCGAGATGGCCTGCCGGGGCCAGCGGGGCTGCGTGAATGGCCGTATGGACCCATAGTCCAAGCCCCCCCCAACGTGCGCCGATTGACGCGGCCAGATGCGCCATGGCGCCATCATCGGTAATATCAAGCGGGGCCAAGGTAGCGGCCCCGCCCTTTGCCTTGATCAAATCGTCCAACTCTTCAAGCCCGCCGCCGGTGCGCGCCACGGCCAGCACATGCCAGCCTTCGCTGGCAAGCCTTGCGGCTATGGCAAAGCCAAGGCCGCGCGAAGCGCCGGTGACAAGGGCAAGCGGGCGGGGGGGGGATGTGTCTTTGTTCATGCCGCTGGATTTCGCATGTGCGCGGCAGTGGTTGCAACCATATTTCTGTGCATCCGTTCAAACCAAGCCGCTGCAAAGCCCCAACGGCTGCGCTGAAGGAATGTCGCTTGGGGTCTGCCGGTCTACGAAGGGCTCAAACGCCGCCCATCGGGGCGGCGTTTTCAATTGGATTACGCCTATTGCCTATAGCGTTTCGACTTTACCATGAAGAAGCAAGCATGACCTAACACGTTGAAATATTTCATTTCAGGCAGCGTTAGGTGATTGCGGGTCAAAGTCTAAATGCTTTAGAGCGGGCCGTCTATTCAGCCGCCTTCATCTCAAAGCCGCGCGCCAGTTGATCGGCCGGGGCAACCGGATATTGGCCAGAGAAACAGGCATCACAATAGCTTGGCGCCTTGGGGTCGCGGCCATTCACTTCGCCCACGGCACGGTAAAGTCCGTCGAGCGAGACGAATTTCAGACTGTCCACCCCGATCCAGTCGCGCATTTCCTCTTCACTCATCGTCGCGGCCAGCAGCTTTGAGCGTTCGGGCGTATCGACCCCGTAAAAACACGGCCAGGCCGTTGGCGGCGATGCGATACGGAAATGCACTTCGGCGGCACCCGCATCCAAAATCATGTCCTTGATCTTGCGGCTGGTGGTGCCGCGCACCACCGAATCGTCAACCAAGATCACCCGCTTGCCCTTGACCAACGCGCGGTTGACGTTCAGCTTCAGGCGCACACCCATATTGCGGATCTGTTCGGTCGGCTCAATGAAGGTCCGGCCCATATATTGATTGCGGATAATCCCCATGGCGTAAGGGATGCCGCTTTCTTGGCTAAAGCCGATCGCCGCGGGCGTGCCACTGTCGGGAACCGGGCAAACCAGATCCGCGTCAACCGGTGCCTCGCGGGCCAGTTCCACCCCGATCTGGCGGCGGTTTTCATAGACCGAGCGCCCGCCGAGGATCGAATCCGGGCGGCTGAAATAGACATGTTCAAAGATGCAAAACCGTGATTTGGCCGCGCCGAAAGGTCGGGTGCTTTCGACCTTCCCGTTTGAGATTACAACCATCTCGCCCGGCTCAATCTCGCGCAAGAACTCGGCACCGATGATATCGAGCCCGCAGGTCTCGGACGACAAAGCATAGCCATCATCGCCGATCTTGCCCAAGACCAGCGGCCGCACGCCCAAGGCATCGCGCACACCGATAAGCTTGGTGCGGGTCATGGCGATCACCGAAAAAGCGCCTTCGACCGCGCGCAAGGCATCCTTCATCCGCTCAGGAATGTTCTTTTGGATAGAGCGCGCCATAAGGTGAATGATGCATTCCGAATCTGACGAAGACTGAAAGATCGCCCCACGCTCAATCAGGTCTTTGCGCAAAGAGGCGGCATTGGTGATATTGCCGTTATGCGCAATCGCAGCCCCACCCATGGCAAATTCACCAAAGAAGGGCTGCACATCGCGGATCGCGGTATGGCCTTTGGATCCGGCGGTGGAATAGCGCACATGGCCGATTGCCAAGGGGCCGGGCAGGGTTTCCATCACATCGGCCTTGGTGAAATTATCGCGCACATAGCCAAACCGGCGCACCGAATTGAAACCTTCGACCGGGTCATGCGTGACGATGCCGCCCGCCTCTTGTCCACGGTGCTGTAAGGCATGCAGGCCGAGGGCTGCGAAATTGGCAGCATCGGCAACGCCGATCACGCCAAATATCCCGCATTCCTCCTTGAGTTTGTCATCGTCGAAAGGGTGCGAAATAAATGGACGCATCAGGCGGGCTCTCCGAATCCGGGGCTCATGGGGTGTGCTTCCCTTTAATCCCTTCGGGGTGCACTGTCACGCCTCTGTCACCTATTTCGCGCCAAGAAAACGCTATCAGGGTGTAACTGTCTTGGCACCCGTCGTATTTTCGCCCTCGACAGCCGCCGGTTCTTGGGGGGTTACACTTACTGGCGCGCCGCATTCGCCCACCAATTCATTATAGCGTGCGGCAACCCAGCCCGGCGCATCTTCGGGCATCTGTTCGTTCAGCTTTGACTGGAACGATGCGAAAACCTCTGCTGCGCGCGAATTATCGACCATCGGCACCGTGTTTGGCGTCACCAGACGGGAAAAAAGCACGAAAGCCACGGCAATCAGCAAGATGCCGCGTGCCACGCCGAACAAGAAGCCAAGCCCTTGATCAATCCCCGACAAGGCCGAGCGC
>JBAUHP010000114.1:0-2925 GCA_049680345.1 Albidovulum sp.
AGACCGATGGTCATGCCGGGATAGGCAAGAGGATAGGAAAGTCTGGTCAATTTCAGCGGTTCCCCGTTTGGCATCTGATGCGATTTGAACATAGCCGCCCTTGGCTTACCATGCCCTTTGCTGAAACGGTGCTCAAGATGGCGGCTTGGTTGGGAAGGCAGATGATCTGGTCATGCCGACAGCACGATTTCCGTTGGTCCGGGGGGCCGCATTGCAGGCGTTTCAGGCCTTGCCGAAGGATGAGGTCCCTTTCCACCCGCCGACAGTCACCCGCAAAGACGGTCAGATAAACGATCTTGTCCTGATCCGGCCCAAAGTTGAGTGTCTGTGCGTGGATATCGAAAACTCGGACCGCGACTGGGTGAGGGAGGGAAAGTTCTAGAATATGCGGAAACGGCTGAGCGCCCTTCCTGACAGATGCATGAGGGGTCACCCCATCTGCAAGACGCTAAACCGGGCGACAGTTATCTTTGATCAGTTCAAGACCATTCTCGAAACCCTGGACCCCAAGGGCGTCGCATTCACGGCGGTTGAGGGCAGTCGGCGCGGTCATGCGGACTGGGTTAAATGAGTTGGGCGCGCCTTCATGCGCGCCCAAAGCTTGACCCGACGCCCATCCGATCGCCACGATGTCCAGCCAAGGCGATAAGGCATCAAACATCATCCAACGCGCCCAGATCTTTGATTTCAGGCAGCGTTAGATGGTGAAGGTTTAACGCGAAACGCTGTAGCTCTCCTTCCCGTCACCCAAAGAACCGCGCAGGGGGGCGCGACTATCTACCAAAGCTGATCAAAACTCACCGGGGCACCTGCGCCCCCCGCCAATGCCCCCCGAACCCGCAACTCGGCCTCAAGCCCGCCCGACAGCGCCGTGATGATGTTCAGCCCGGCGCCAAGTTCGGTGGCGCTGAAATAGCCCAACAGCTCGGTCGCGGCCTCGGGCTTGCCCGCGCCGATCAGGCTTTCCGCGATCTCCAGCATCCGCGCCGTTTGTGCGGCCAATGCCCCTTCGCGCGCCACGAAGACGGCCGACACCCGCGCCAAAACTTCCGGCCCGCCAAGCTGGATCAGATACATCAGCCGCTTGCATTCTTGCACCGCTGATCGCACCGCCTCTGCCCCTTGCGGCACAAGTGAAACCGTATCCGCACCGCTGCCAAGGCTATGGCGCATATCCAAGAAACGGTGCGATTCCCCCACCGTCAGATACCGATGCGGCCCGAATTCTGCAGGCACGCAGCTTTGCCCCAAGAATACCGGGGCAAAGGGCGCTGCCATTGCGCCGCTTGGCGTGTGCCACATCATCCGCAAACCCGGATCCGCCACAGCCACCAGCGGCACCACCTGCCCATATCCCGCCGTGTCCCCGGTCAGCCGTTCGGTCCTGACCGCCCAGAACATGTCGTCCAGCCCGATCTTTTCGGCCCGCGCCGCACGGCGGGCCAGCTCTGCCTCGATCCAGCGCACGCCCTCCCAGCGGCCCTTGCCATCGCCGTAGATCTGATTGGCATTAAACACCCCGCCCGAATACCAGCCCATGTCCCGCGCGGTGCTTTCGAAATTATCAGACCACAAGAAATCGTCATGCCCCGGTTGATCAATCGGCACGTCCATCACATAGCCGGGCCGCGAAACCCGAATGCTGTCCGCCCCCAGCCTCTCAGCCACCCAAAGCCCCTTGCCGCCCGCAAACTGGATCATCACCCAGGCCTCGGTGGCATCGGCAAAAAGATGCGAATTTCCGCCGTAACTCGCCTCGCCATGCGCCGCAATCAGCGCCCCGCAAATCTCAACCGCTTCGCGCGCAGAGGTTGCGCGCTCCATCACGATCCGCGCAAGGTCGCTGTAATTCAGCCCGGCCTGATCCTTCGGCGTCATCGCAATCAGCTCGGCGCGCGAGGTTGACCACACATCGCGCACCGCCACCCCGGCCTCATTGACCCCGCCATTGGTGATTGGCGCAGGCACGCCCAGATAATACGAATAGCTGACCCGCATATGCCGCAGCGTATGTCCCACTTGCGCGATATGCTTGCGCCGCCCCGGCATCAGGGCATCCGGCCCCACGCCCACCTCGATTTCGGCCCCCGCAAGATGATCTTTGGCCGCCATAATCTCCAGCCAATGCGAAGAGGGTTCATCACCATACCCTCCAAGCCAGGCATGGCCGGTGGCCGAATGGTTCTTACCAATATAAATCGCGTAGCTCATTATCACTCCAGTGGTTGGCCGCAAATCGGGCCCGCTGCCCCGGCTTAATTGGCCGCAAAGCCCTGTGATACGCAAGACAGAACTGCCCACCGGATTGCCCTTTGTCCGCATCCCCGTTAGAGGAGGCACCAAGTAATCACGCCCCGGAGGACATCATGGCATCTTACCAATTCGTCTATCACATGGATGGTGTTTCCAAGACCTATCCCGGCGGCAAAAAATGCTTTGAAAACATCAAGCTGAACTTCCTCCCCGGCGTCAAGATCGGTGTTGTGGGCGTCAACGGCTCGGGTAAATCCACGCTTTTGCGGATCATGGCCGGCATCGACAAGGATTTTCAGGGCGAAGCCTGGGCCGCCAAAGGTGCCAAGGTCGGCTATCTGCCGCAAGAACCCTATCTTGACCCGGCCCTTGATGTGCGCGGCAATGTCATGCTTGGCGTCGCCGAAAAGCAGGCGATCCTTGATCGCTACAACGAACTCGCGATGAACTATTCGGATGAGACCGCCGATGAGATGGCCGAGCTGCAAGACCAGATCGACGCCGCCAACCTGTGGGATCTCGACAGCCAGATCGACGTGGCGCTGGAAGCCCTGCGCTGCCCCCCTGATGACGCCAATGTTGATACCCTTTCAGGCGGTGAACGCCGCCGCGTGGCTTTGTGCAAACTGCTGCTTGAAGCCCCCGACATGCTGCTGTTGGACGAACCGACCA
>JBAUHP010000115.1:0-29611 GCA_049680345.1 Albidovulum sp.
ACCGTCACGCCGAATATCCAGCCGAACAACGAGTAGATCGATAGTAACGTTGCAATTCCTGCAATGATGAAACCCGCCCAGGCAATCAAACGAAGAGGGCGGATTGAAAACGATGTGACACCTTCCAGCGCGAAAGCAATCATCTTTGTCAGCGGATACTTACTGATTCCACCGGCGCGTTCGTGGCGATCATATGTAACCGTCGCGGATTCCAGCCCCACCTGACGAACAAGTGCCCGCAAGAACAGGTTGCGTTCGGGAAATTGGGCCAAGATGGAAAGTGCCTTGCGGCTAAGCAAACGAAAATCTGCATGGTCTGGAACGATGTCAACGCCAAGGCCGGTCAAAACCCGGTAGTAGGCCCGTGCAGAACCGCGTTTGAATGCGGTATCGCTGCTGCGCGACGCACGGACCCCATAGACGACCTCAGCCCCGTTTCGGTAGGCATCAATCATCTGGGTCACGACCAGAGGGTCATCTTGCAGATCCGCATCCATGCTGATCACGACATCGGCTGTGGCTTGCATCAGGCCGGCCAGAAGTGCGGCCTGATGGCCGTGATTTCGCGACAGCCGCAATCCGACGACATTGAAATCGGTCTGCGCCGCCAAAATATCGGCCCAGGTATTGTCGGTTGAACCGTCGTCAACCAAAATGATCCGCAAATTGCCCGCTATCCGCTCGCGGCCAACCAGATCTTTGCCCATAGCCGCCAGTTTATCGAGCAGTGCGGGCAGAACCTCTTCCTCGTTATAGCACGGGATCACCAGATCCACGGTCGGTGCGGCACGGCTGGGCAAAACCTGAAGCGAGGTCTGGAATGATCGCGGTAAATTCAGCATGATCTATCCTGCGTGCGAAACGGGGGCTTGTCGGATGTGTGTGTCATGTCTTGGCTATTCCGGCACCATCGCGTGGCACGCATATTGCGCACCAAGTGGGCACCAACGCAGCCGCCTTTCAAGCGGCCTTAGGGATGCAAGCGCTGCGGGGAAGAACACATGGAAATCGACTTTCGCATCAACCCAGCCCGATGCGCTGACGCGGCGCGCCATCTCGCGCGCTCCGATCAGATGTGCATTGACATCAAAGGGGCAGTTTCGGACTGCATGCAGCGTCAACGGGTTAAGGGGATTATGCTCAAAGATCACAATTCGTCCGCCAGGGCGAACGATGCGGCGCAGTTCCGATAGCCAGGCTGCATGTTCGTCATGCGGGATGTGGTGAAACACGCAAGCGGTGAACACGACATCATAGCTGGCATCGTCAGCCGGGACCCGGCCGTTATCAATCACCAGATGTGTTTCGTCACCTGCATGGAGATGTCGGGCAGCCTTAAGGCTGTCTGCGGAGACATCCGCCAGCGTGACCTCAACTTCAGGAAAATGGCTTCGGAACGCGGGAACGGACGCACCCATGCCAGCCCCGAAATCCAGAATGCGTGGATTGGTGAACCCCCAAGCATCCGTCATGGAACGCAAGGCTTTGATCTTGTATTGCGCAAAATAGCCGGGGGTTTCGCCAGACAGCCTTATGCTGGAGCGATGATCTTCGTCATATTGGTCGACGTATTTGTCGAATTCTGCCGTTTTATTCATGAACCCAAAGCCTGATAAGACGAATCCTTTGTGAGACTAACGACAAAAAACGAAACAAATTTGGCACAATAATGGCGATTGTTGATAAATGGATAATCATGTCTCGGTTGAGCACCGGGTTCTTTGCGCGGTGTTTGCGGATTGGACAGACAAGCCAGTGGCATAGGGAGCTGAAGGTTTCAGGTGTTGCCACCTGACAGACGGCAAAGATCGATCATGGGAGGCACCTAGCCCGATGGGTTCAATGACATTGTGGAATCCTGGAGCCAGGAAGGATTCATTGCCATCATGGCGGGTAAAAGCCATCGGGGACGAAACCGCGCTTGTAATCCACATTTGGCCGCCAAGCCTTAGATGCCACCGTCTTATTTATAGATTTGCAGCCCGGCTGATCCATTCTATGAATGGCCCATGACGTTTGACCAAATCAAAACCTTTCTGTGGGTGGCGCGGCTGGGTGGGTTTCGCAAAGCGGCGGAACGGCTGAACCTTTCGCAGCCGGCCGTCTCGACCCGAATTTCGAACCTCGAGCAAGAGCTTCGCGTCCGATTGTTTGAGCGCGGCCTGGGTGAGCTTGTCCTTACCAAACATGGCACGTTGCTGCTGTCTTATGCCGAACAGATGTTGTTTGTCGAAGAAGAGATCAAGCAACGCGTTTCCAATCCGTCCGAGGCGGAAGGCCTGTTTCGTGTCGGTGCCTCCGAGACGATTGCGCAGGCATGGTTGCCGGATTTTTTGAAGGCGTTCAGTGAACAGTATCCGCGTGTGAATGTTGATCTTACCGTCGATATTTCCCTGAACTTGCGCGCCGAACTGCTTGAACGAAAGCTTGATCTTGCTCTGTTGATGGGGCCTGTCTCGGAGTTTTCCGTTGAGAATGTGACCTTGCCGTCGTTTGATCTGCATTGGTATCGCTCAACCACAAACCCTCAGACCGATCTGGGCAAAATTCCGGTCATTTCCTATTCAAGCAAGACCCGACCCTACCGCGAATTGATGTCCGAACTGTCGCGCCGGATCGGGCCGAAGTTGCGAGTTTATGCCTCGGCATCCTTGTCGGCAAGTTTGAAGATGATTGCCGCAGGAATCGCGGTTGGGCCCTATCCGCGCGCCTTGGCCAATGACTTTCTTGAGGCCGGCCAGATCGTTGAATTTGACCCGGGCTTTCGCCCCCAGCCGCTGTCGTTCACGGCGTCCTATCTGTCAGAGCCGCGCAGTTTTCTTGTTGAAAACAGTGCGGAAATTGCCCGCGAGGTGGCAGAGGTCTGGGACAAGACCCATCCCAAATAAATTCAAAATATCTATCACCATAGATATAAAATGATAATTTGCTTGAAAGAACGACCTTGTGTGATGGTTGCAGAGCATCACCGGGGCTTTCACAATGCTACCACGACCCGTATCACATTCTGATCTGGTGACCGCTTCGGCGGCGGAGGTCAGAGCCGCCATCAGAAATGGATTTTATGATGGCCATACCGCCGGTCTGGCCGCCGGAAAGCTGCAATGCAACCTCGCGATTTTGCCCGAAGAATTTGCATTGGATTTTTTGCGTTTCTGTCAACGCAATCCCAAACCCTGCCCAGTCGTGGGGGTCGGCGACACAGGTAACCCGAGCCTGCCGACATTGGGGCACGACATTGATATCCAGACAGACGTGCCAAAATATAGGGTCTTCAGAAATGGGGTGTTCAGCGAAGAAGTGACCAGCATTTCCGAAGTCTGGACCGACGATCTTGTCACCGTGGCACTTGGATGTTCGTTCACCTTTGAGAATGCCTTGCTGCGGAGCGGAATACCGGTGCGCCACATCGAAAGTGGCAAGAATGTTCCGATGTACCGCTCAAACATCGATCTTGTTCCAGCGGGGAAATTCGGCGGCCAGATGGTCGTCACGATGCGGCCGATCCCCGAAAACCAGGTCATGCAGGCCAAAGAAATCAGCAGCCGTTTCCCGCAAGCGCATGGCGCACCGATTGCGGTGGGTGACCCTGCGCAAATCGGCATCGCTGACCTGTCCCAACCCGATTGGGGCGACGCGGTTGCGATCAAACCCGGTGAAGTGCCGGTTTACTGGGCCTGTGGCGTGACGCCGCAAAACGTTTTGCTGGATGCGGGCTTGCCAATCTGCATCACCCATTCGCCCGGGCACATGCTGATCGCCGATGTGGCGGAAGACGCGGAAACAACCATCTTGAAAAGAAACTAGACCGAACCGACAAGGAGACTAAACATGAAAAAGGTTTTATCAATTCTCGCCGCAAGCGCGACGCTGGGAACATCAGCGCTGGCTACAGACCTATCCGTGGTGGGCAGCTGGTCCAGCCTGCCGCTGCACAAGCAATATGAGGCCCCGTTTTGGGGTACGACATTGCCAGAAGCCTCTGGCGGCGACATCAAGGTTGAGTTGACAACCCATGACCAGATGAGCCTTGGGTTGGGCGATATCTATGCCTTGCTTGGTCAAGGCGTCTTTGACGTCGGCATGACGGTGGCGGATTACGCGGTGGCGGATGCGCCCGAGCTTGAAGCGCTGGATGTCCCCTTACTGGCGCTGACGGCGCAAGAAGCCCGCGCCATGGTCGATGCCGCGCGCCCGATGGTCACGGACATCTTCCATGACCGCTTTAACTCTCATGTCCTTGCGATCGCGCCCTACCCACCGCAGGTCGTGTTTTGCAACCACGAGATTTCGGGCCTGGCCGATCTGCAAGGGCTGAAAGTCCGCGCATCGGGCCGCCTGACCGCAAAGTTGCTGGAGGCTTTGGGCGCGGAAGGGGTGAACGTCTCTTTTTCCGAAGTGACGGGCGCTTTGCAAAACGGCGTGGTTGATTGCGCGGTTACCGGCGCGGGATCGGGCTATAGCGCCGGTTGGTGGGAGGTTTCGACCCATCTTCTGCCTATCCCGCTTGGTGGCTGGGACCCTGTCGTAACGGCGATCAATATGGACAAGTGGAACAGCCTTGACGGGGCCACGCAGGCGCTGATCTCCAGCGAAATTGCCAGCGGCTTTGAAGACCCTGCCTGGGCCAGCGCACAAAATGCTTTGGCCGATGACATTGCCTGCCTTACAGGTAACGGCACATGCCCATCGGGTGATGCGCGTTCGATGACATTGGTTGAAGTGAGCGATGAAGACTTTGACCGCGCGCGCAATATTCTGACCAGTGAGGTTATGCCAGACTGGGCCGAACGCGCCGGTGGCGATTGGGCGGCGCGTTGGAACGAAAGCGTCGGAAAAGTCGTCGGCGTGACAATCAACTAGTGTGAAAATCAGGGGACGTACCGAGAATGGAACTCAAGATGATACAAAGCCTGCGGGCCATCAACAAAGGGGTCGCCCTTGTTGTCGGTGCGGGCCTGCTGTTGTGCGCGGCATTCGTGCTGACAGACATCATCATGCGCCAGATCGGGGCGTCCCTTGGCGGCACGGAAGAGATCGCGGGATATGCCATGGCGCTCGCGACCTCTTGGGGCATGTCCTACACGTTGCTTGAATTGGGGCATGTGCGGATAGACCTGTTGCGCAGCCGGGCCGACAGCTTCAGGCGCGCGCTGTTTGATGTCTTTTCCATGGTCGTGATGTCGGGTGTTGTCGTCACGATCGCCGTCATGGCATGGCCGGTGCTTGAACGATCGATTGTGAATGGGTCAAGGGCGAACACGCCGCTTGAAACACCCCTGGTCTGGGTTCAATTGCCGTGGTTTGCCGGTTGGGTCTGGTTCGCGGTCATGTCCACACTGGTGACACTCGCAGCCCTCAGTCTGGTGGTCAAAGGCCGCCACGATAAGACCGAAAGCTTTGTCGGCGCGTTTGCTGAACAAGAGACATTGCAATGATCGCCTATGTCTCTGTCGGGCTTTTGGGGCTGCTGGCGCTGTCAATTCCGGTTGGCATTGTCTTGTTCCTCTTGGGCTTTGGGATTGATACTTTCTTCTCCAGCTTCCCACTGACGCGGGGTCTTGGGAATATGGTGTGGTCGTCGTCCAACTCGGCGACGCTGATCGCGATCCCGTTCTTTGTCCTGCTGGGCGAAATCCTTGTGCGCAGCGGCGTCGCCACGCGAACCTATGCCGCCTTGGACCGTTGGGTGTCATGGCTGCCGGGCGGCCTGGTCCATGCCAATATCGCAACGGCGACGATGTTTTCGGCCACCTCCGGTTCTTCCGTAGCCACCGCCGCCACGGTTGCGACCGTGGCGATGCCGCAGGCCGAGAAACTGGGATATGATCCGAAGCTTTTTTCTGGTGCGATTGCTGCGGGCGGCACGCTGGGCATCATGATACCGCCCTCGATCAATCTGATCGTTTACGGCTTCCTCACCCAATCCTCTATCCCGCAACTGTTTCTTGCAGGCCTTATCCCCGGACTGGCGCTTGCGCTGATGTTCATGCTGGTGACGGTGATCATCTGCGTGATCCGACCCGACCTTGGCGGCACGCGGCGCACTTTCCCCTTCGCCCAGATGCTGCGGGCATTGGTTGATCTTGTCCCGATAATCATCTTGTTCGGGTTAATCGTCGGGTCCATCTACCGCGGCTGGGCCACGCCGACCGAAGCGGCGGCAGTTGGTGTCGCAGGCGCGTTGGTCATAGCGCTGGCATTTGGTGGGGTATCGTGGCCGATGCTTGGCCAAAGCCTGACTGGCACCGTCAAGATCACCTCCATGATCATGCTGATCGTCATTGGGGCGTCGTTTCTTAACTTTACCCTTGCCTCTGCCGGACTTGGGCGCGAATTGACCGCCTTCATGACGGGGCTGGGTTTGACGCCGCTCAAGACCATCTTGGTCGTTGTTGTCCTTTACATTGTACTGGGATTCTTTATCGAAACCCTGTCGTTGATGGTCGTCACCATACCGATCATCGTCCCACTGGTTCTGGCCCAAGGATATGATGTCATCTGGTTCGGTATCTTGATGATTGTCCTGATCGAGATGGCGCTGATCACCCCGCCGGTGGGGTTGAACCTTTATGTGGTGCAGGGCGCGCGAAAATCGGGAAGCCTGAATGAGGTGATGCTTGGTGCGCTGCCCTATTGCCTGACGATGCTGGCCATGGCGTTCTCGTTGATCGCTTTTCCAAACATTGCCCTCTTCCTGCCGAACTTTTTGCAGTAAGATAACAACATGACACGTATCGACCTCAATTCGGATCTTGGCGAGGGCTTTGGCCCCTGGGCCATGGGCGACGACGCCAAGATGCTTTCCATTGTGACCTCTGCCAATGTCGCGTGCGGTGGTCATGCAAGCGATCCTGAAACCATGTACCGGACACTTGCATTGGCGCGCGACAACGGCGTCAATATAGGTGCGCATCCGGGCTACAACGACCGCGAAGGCTTTGGGCGGCGCGTGATCCCGATGACGCCTGCCGAGATCGGCCGTATGTGTGCGGCCCAGATCGGGGCGCTTATGGGTATCGCCGCCCAGGTGGGCGTGCCCGTCACATATGTCAAACCTCATGGCGCGCTTGGAAATCTTGCCGCGCGTGATCGGGGTGTCGCAGATGCCATCGTCGCGGCCACGCAAAAGATCGACCCCAAACTTGCCATTCTTGCGATATCGGGCACCCAAAGCGAGCTGGCGGCGCGGGCAGCGAATGTACCGGTTTTTTCAGAGATATTTGCGGATCGCGGCTATCTGTCATCTGGCCAGCTTGTTCCACGTGGCCAGGATGGCGCGATGATCCATGACGCCGCCGCCGCCGCCCGGCGATTGATTTCCTTCCTTGAAAGCGGGTTGATGCCGGTCATCGACGGAGATCCGATCAAACTGTCCGCGCATTCCATCTGCGTCCACGGCGACAGCGCAGGTGCGGTTGGCATGGCCTTTGAAATCCGCGAACGGCTTTCGGCCGAGGGCGTTCAGATCGCCAGCTTTGCAAATCTTTAAGGCTGTTTATGGAACCGCATTTCAAGGCCATTGCTGATCACGCATTGTTGGTGACCTTTGCCGAGGACATCAACGAAGAGGCGCATGCATCGGTCATTGCATTGGACAAGGCGATTGCCTTGGACACGCCCGCAGGGGTGATCGAAACGGTGCCGGCACTGGTGAACCTTTTGCTGTCTTTTGATCCCATCACGACAGACCATCTGGCGGTTGAGACCCATGTGCGAAAGTGTCTCAAGACCTTGCAAATGGCGAAATCCACCGGGCTTCGGCGACAAATTCAAATCTGCTACGAGGCACCTTTCGCGCCTGATCTCGAAGCCGTCGCATCCGCGACCGGGCTGTCCGCCGAAGCCGTGATCAAGGCCCATCTGGCAGGTGACTTTCGGGTCTTGATGTATGGGTTCGCGCCCGGTTATGCCTATCTTTCCGGTGTCGCAAAGCAGATACAAGTGCCGCGAAAACCTGTCCCGGTGCGCGACGTGCCGGCAGGCAGCGTCATCATCGCGGGGCAGCAATGCCTGATCACGACACTCACCATGCCGACGGGTTGGTCGATCATCGGGCGCTCACCGACACGGATCCTTACGGGCGATCCGACCCATCCCTTCTTGTTTGATGTGGGCGACCGCGTCAGCTTTGAACGCATCGACCTTGCGACATTCAAGCGTCTTGGCAAGGATGACGTTCATGCCGGTTGCTGAGTTTGCGGTTTCATTCGCCGGACCGCTGGTCACGGTCCAAGACGCAGGCCGCCCCGGCAATATGCGCTACGGAGTGTCTGCCTCTGGCCCGATGGACCGTTTGGCCTTTGATGCGGCCCATGCCGCCCTCGGCAATGCGCCGGGTCAAAGCGCAATTGAGGTTTCCCTTGGCGGCTTGATTTTGCAGTGCAAGGAGGGGGCTGTAACCGTTGCCATCACCGGCGGTGATTTTGTCGTCGAACATGCGGGGCAAAAGACCAGTTCTTGGACGATTTTGACAATAGGCAAGGGCGAGCGGCTTGCCATCCGTGCCGGAAAAGCCGGAAGCTGGGCCTATCTGGCCTTTGCCGGCGCGCTGGAAAGCGAGGATTGGCTTAGCAGTCAGGCCACGCATTCCACCTCCGGTTTTGGCGGCGGTGTGGTGCAGGCCGGGCAATCCATGGTGATCTTTGATGCGGCCATTCGTGACGACCGTCTGGGCGGGATCCCGCAGCCCGACTTTACCAATAAGGGGCCTGTTCGCGTAGTGATCGGCCCTCAGGACCAGCATTTCGCGCAAGATGCCGTTGCGCGCTTTGTGTCTGACCCGTTCAAGGTTACCGATGCCTATGACAGGATGGGGATGCGGCTTAGCGGGCCCGCGTTAAGCCTGAATGGTGCTTTATCGATTCCCTCAGAACCCATTGTGCGTGGATCGGTTCAGGTGTCGGGGGACGGCGTTCCAACCGTGCTTCTGGCTGACCATCAGACAACCGGCGGATACCCCAAGATTGCCACTGTCATCTCTTGTGATACGGATACTTTGGTGCAATTTCGTTCGGGTCAATCGGTACGGTTTGCGGCGATTTCAAGCCAGCAAGCCGTCGATGAAGTCAGAGGCCTTGCGACGCAAAAAGCCCGCTATCTTGCGCAGATATCAGTGGCGCGCGGATCATTGGAACAGCGCTTGATGCAAGAAAACCTGATACATGGCTGCCTGTTTGACTAGACGCCCGTAGGTTGCCGCTGAAGCCTGACAACACTCTTCGATTGGAATTTCGCCTTCACGAAGAGGGTGGATGCGTTGCTAATCCCCAAAAAGCTGATGGTGTTTCAAAGTAGAACGCTCTCGGCAAGATATCTGAGGAGATCTAGGAAAAAGAGCGGAGGATTTAACGACGCGCCCCAGCTGCACGCATAGCCATTTCTCATGATCAGCAAAATTTCACAGCCTCGCGTGAAGGGCTTCCGGTTCCCTCGGTTCGTCATCTTTTATGCCATCTGGGCGTAGCTTCGGTTCCTGCCGACAAAGGGCACCTCGACGCGGTCGTGATTTCAATTCGGGGGCGAAAACACTGGCTTTGGCGAACGGTTGACGCCAACGCATAGGTACTAGAGATCCTGATGCAAAGCCCCACAAATGCCCAAGCCGACAAGCGTTTCCTGATGAAATGGATGAGACAATGGGGTGTGCCACGCATCCTCGTGACAAACAAACAGCGCAGCTATAGCGTTTCGACTTTACCATGAAGCATCAAGTGTCACCTAACGCGTTGAAATATTTGATTTCAGGCAGCGTTAGGCGATTCCGGCCAAAGTCGAAACGCTTTACAAAGCGTTTCGCTTTAGCGGGCTTCCTTAGCGCTTTACGACAGCGACTTGGCTTGCGATATCCAGTTGTCGCGGGTGGCGCGCCCCTTGAAGCCCTCAAGGTTGTCATCAACCCATGCAACTTCGGCAGGCGACCATGCCGCGATCTGATCAAAGTGATAATAACCCAAGCTGTTCAGAAGCTTCTCCATCGCAGGCCCAACACCGTTGATTTTCTTCAGGTCATCCCCAATACCGCCACGTGGTGCGGACAGACCTACGGGCCTGCGAGTCTGATGCGTGGATGCGGCAGAGACTGCTACAGATTTGGCGCGACTCTGCGCAAGGTCGACCGACAGCCGGTCGCGTTCCATCTTCAAAGCATCACGCTCCATGCGCAAAGCATCGTAATTATCCGCCACGGTTTCTTCGCTTGCTGGTGCATCAAGCATGCCTGATTTGAACAGCAGCCCCGCAGCGACAGCCCCCAAGGTGGGTGCTACGATGAACAGCCACAGCTGCCCGATAGCGCCCGAACCCGCGAATAATGCCGGACCGATGGAGCGCGCAGGATTCACCGACACGCCGGTTACATTGATACCAACAAGGTGAATAGCCACAAGCGCAAGGCCAATGGCAAGACCGGCAATTGCCGCCGGAGCGCCAGAGCCTGTTGCGCCAAGGATGACGATCATGAACAAGAAGGTTGCGACAACCTCGAACATGAAAGCAGAGAACATTCCGTATTCGCCAAGATACCCCTCGCCCCAACCGTTTTGCCCCAGACCATTGGCTGCGACGGTATAATCGGCTTTGCCGTTCGCGATCATCAGCAAGACCAGTGCCGCGACAATTGCGCCAGCGACCTGAGCGAGGATGTATTTGATGGCGTCTGGCATCTCCATACGACCGGCGGCAACCATGCCAAGCGAAACGGCTGGATTGATATGGCATCCAGACACCGCGCCGATGCCGTAAGCCATGCCGATCAAGGCCAGACCAAACGCGAAACTAATGCCGGTCAGGCCGATGTCCCCCCCGGCTATCACGGCGGCACCGCAACCGAATAAGACTAAAGTGAACGTGCCTAAGAACTCTGCGACTTGCTTGTTCATTGTTTTTACTCCCTTTGGGCAATGCCGCCAGCTTAGATGAAAATAGGCGTCAGGTTAGGGGAATAGTCTTGGTTTTGTATCATTTTGCCCTTTTTGGGCCCGATAAATTCGGCGCATGGACGCCAATGTTCAGCCTACGGACAACATGTCGTCTTGGCGGATCTTGTCTGATTATCCGAATGCCTGACGGATATCGGCCAATGCCACCGCTACCACGCCTTGCCCTGCGGATAGCTGCTGTCGCCGCCATGCACCACGGCCCGCCGACCACGGGATGTCCCAGCGATCGTTCAGCGTGCCAATCCTCAAAAGCGCATGACGCAGCCCGCTGTCGCGCACATAGACCTTGGGCGATTTGACCATCCGCTTGCCCTGATTGCTGTGCTAGTGCTGCAAGCGCCGCACCAGCAAAAGATCGACCATCAGATCCAGATAGCGCCCGATCGTCATCCCAAACGGATCAAGCCCCGCGCGCCAGTGACGCCGCGCAAGGGCGGCTTTGAGGTCTTGGAAGAGGTCACGATCAGGCCTACTTGAAAATCTGATGTTTTATGTAAGAAATGCAAGGATAAACAAGCGTCTTGCGCCTGAACCCGGCCTTGCAACTGGATTGCATCATTCCCAGCTGCCACTTGTTATTGCCCGCCATCTCTGGGCAGGTGATCCCACCGTGGACATTTCCTTCCACTGAGATTTGGAGAGACCATGTCAATCACTGTCCGCGCACATCTTCACTATCAGGCCGCGCAACCCTGTGATCTGCTCTTGCAGATCGAGGCGGCGACAGACCGATGGCAGCGATCTGTCAATTCAATGCTCACGATGAGGCCGGAGTGCACGTCACATCTGATCGACGGGGAAGACGGCATCGGGGCGCGGCGCTGGATCAAGGCCGGGCAGACATTCGTCTGTCACTACGAGGCGACGTTTGAAATTGATCGCCCGCAGCGCCCGATGATCGGCTTGCCGTCGGTTCCAGTGTCACAGACGCCAGCTTGCTACACAAAGTACCTTATGCCGTCGCGCTATTGCCACCCCGAAGCGTTCCTTGACCTGCTTCAAAATCAGTTTGCGGGGATGTCTGGCGGCGGGTTGGTCATGGCGATTTGCGGATGGATCAACGAGACGTTTTCATATGACATTTTCGCAAGCAATGCGGGCACCACGGCGACCGATAGCCTTGCCGCGCGCGCCGGTGTGTGCCGGGATTACGCGCATGTCTTGATCGCAATGGCCCGCGCCGCCGGGATTCCGGCGCGTTACGTAAGCGCATATGCGCCCGATGTTCACCCGCAAGATTTCCATGCCGTCGCCGAAGTGTATCTGGACGGCACCTGGCTGATCGTTGATCCGACCGGCATGGCCAAGCCTTGCGACATCATCCGCATCGGTGTTGGGCGCGATGCGGCGGACGTATCCTTTATGACCTCTTACGGGTTTGTGACGCTTGTCGAACAAACCGTTGAGGTGCATCGCGCCAAGGCGGCTATGGCCGTTTTATAATCGCGTTGTGGTCGGATCCTAAACCTGTAAACTGATAGGATGGATCAAAACATCAAGCACTTCGACGAAATGCTGCTCGATTCCGAAAGCGTCAGGCCGCCTTACGCAGACTATCAAAAATGGTTCTCCGAGGCTGACCCGAACCGGCTTATCAAAAAGTCGAAAGAGGCAGAGGCGTTCTTCAGGCGCACGGGCATTACCTTCAATGTATACGGGCAGGCGGCGGCACAAGAACGGCTTATTCCGTTTGATCTGATCCCACGGATCATTTCCAACCGTGAATGGGTGCGGCTATCAAAGGGGATTGAACAGCGGGTACGGGCGATCAACGCCTTTTTGCACGATATCTACAATCGGCAAGAAATCTTGCGTGCTGGTGTGGTGCCGATTGATCTTATCGCCCAGAACGAGGCGTTCTTGCCGCAGATGATGGGCTTTTCTCCGCCCGGGGGGGGGGTCTACACCCATATTGTCGGGACCGATATTGTGCGCACCGGCGAAGATGATTTCTTCGTGCTGGAGGATAACGCCCGCACCCCGTCCGGCGTGTCTTACATGCTGGAAAACCGCGAAACCATGTTGCAGATGTTTCCTGAACTGTTTTCGCAAAACCGGGTTCAGCCGGTCAGCGATTACCCCAAGAACCTGCGCCGGTCTTTGGCGGCCTGTGCGCCCGCCAATTGCGCCGGCAAACCGACTGTCGCGATCTTGACGCCGGGCATTCATAACTCGGCCTATTTCGAACATTCGTTCTTGGCCGATCAGATGGGGGTTGAGCTTGTTGAAGGCCGCGATCTGCGGGTGGTTGATGGCCATATCGCGATGCGGACGACGCAAGGGTATCAGGTGATTGACGTGCTTTATCGGCGCGTCGACGATGAGTATCTTGATCCCATGAATTTCAATCCAACCTCCATGCTGGGGGTTCCTGGGATCATGGATGTTTACCGTGCGGGCAACATCACAATCGCCAATGCGCCCGGCACCGGCATTGCGGACGACAAGGCCATATATTCTTATATACCTGATATTATTGAGTTTTATACAGGCGAGAAGGCCTTGCTGAAAAATGTGCACACCTGGCGCTGTTCAGAACCTGACGCACTGGCCTATGTGCTTGAACATCTTGCCGAACTGGTGGTGAAAGAGGTGCATGGGTCTGGCGGATACGGCATGTTGATAGGGCCGGCGGCCAGCAAGAAAGAACTGGCCGCCTTTGCCGCCAAGCTGAAAAGCAACCCCGGCAACTATATCGCCCAACCGACGCTGTCTTTGTCCACGGTTCCGATTTTTGCCAATAAAGGGCTTGCCCCGCGCCATGTGGATTTGCGCCCCTTCGTTTTGGTTTCACCGGGTGGCATAGAGATTACCCCGGGCGGGCTGACGCGCGTCGCCCTTAAACAAGGGTCCTTGGTGGTCAATTCCAGCCAAGGCGGCGGCACCAAAGACACTTGGGTCTTAGAGGATTAAGGATGCTTGGAAAAACAGCAGGCGGCCTTTACTGGATGTTCCGGTTCCTGGAACGCGCCGAAAATACCGCGCGCCTGATAGAGGCGGGGTTCCGGATCGCGCTGACACGGTCAAATGACAGCGATTCCGAATGGAAATCGGTTGTGACAACGGCGGGCGTGCGCAAAAGTTATGACGCGAAATACGATCATTATGACGCGCAAAGTGTTGTGGATTTTTTGCTGCGCGATGAGGCAAACCCGTCAAGCGTTATGTCGGCGGTTGAAAACGCCCGGACCAATGCACGTCTGGTGCGCACGGTGCTGACCACCGAAGTCTGGGAAGCCGTCAATGAAAACTGGATGTCGTTGAAAATTCTTCTGAAACGGCCAGTCAAGGAAACCGATCTGCCTGCGGTTCTGGGCGCTATCCGCAAGCAAAGTGCCTTGGTGCGCGGTGCGATGCACGGCACGATGTTGCGCAATGACATTTACGACTTTGCCCAGATCGGGACGGCGCTGGAGCGCGCCGATAACACCGCGCGGATCATCGACGTCAAATATTACACTCTGCTGCCATCGGCCAGTTTCGTAGGCTCGACACTTGATAATGTGCAATGGGAAACGATTTTGCGGTCGGTTTCGGCGCATAGGTCATTTCGCTGGCTGAATGAGGGGGATCTTAGCTCTTCCAGCATTGCCGACTTTCTTATCCTTGACAGCCGGTTCCCCCGATCATTGTCGTTTTCAAGCCGTGCGATCGAGGAAAGCCTGAACTTTCTAGCGAAAGACTACGGCACCCGCATGTCGTGCAATGATCTGATCGACCAGCAACGCCAAAAGCTGCGCCAGCACACCATCAAGACGATCTTTGAGGAGGGGCTACACAAGTTTATCAACACCTTCATCCGCGACAACAATGCCATCGGGGCAAGGATTGAAGAGGATTACCGGTTCAATGGATAGGCGGTTGGCGCGATGAAGCTGAAAATCACCCATAAGACGCAATACACCTATGACGCGCCGGTCACATACGGTTTGCAGCAGGTGCGCCTGACGCCGATCAGCAACCCGCATCAGACGGTTCATAGCTGGCAGGTTGATATCAAGGGCGGGGTTCGCGAGCTGTCGTTCGAGGATCAATATGACAACCACAGCTTGCTGGTGCAGGCCGATCCGGGGACGAAACAGGTTGATGTGACCGTCTGTGGCGAGGTTGAGACCCATAATTCGGACGGTGTTTTTGGTAAGATATATGGGGCAGCCCCCTTGTGGCACTACACCCAAAGCACCCCGCGCACATTGGCGGGGCGGGGCATTCAAAAGCTTGCCAAGCGCCTGATTTCAAAGAAGGATGTGCTGGGGCGGCTTCATGACCTGTCGGGCGCAATCCTTGAGGCCGTGCCTTACGGTCAGGCCATAACCTTTGCCGGAACCACGGCCGAAGAGGCTCTGATCGCCGGGGGCGGTGTGTGCCAGGACCATGCGCAGATTTTCGTTGCTGCCACGCGGCATATGGGCATCCCGGCGCGCTATGTCAGCGGCTATCTGATGATGAACGACCGCGTCAACCAAGATGCTAGCCACGCATGGGCCGAAGCCCATATCGAGGAATTGGGATGGGTCGGGTTTGACGTATCAAACGGAATATCGCCCGATGAACGCTATGTGCGCATCGCTACCGGGCGGGATTCGCGCGATGCCGCGCCGATTTCCGGGATGCGTTTAGGCAGTGGTGCAGAATCGATGATTGTATCGCTTCAGATTCAGCAATAGACAGGCCGATGTCGGCACCGGTATCGGTGCCCGCCCTCATTTGGACAGATTAGATGACCTATTGCATTGGCCTTCGCTTGAACAAGGGCCTTGTGTTCATGTCTGACACCCGTACCAACGCCGGGCTGGACAACTTCTCGGTTACAAAAAAGCTGTTCGTTTGGAACATACCGGGTGATCGCGTCATTACCTTGATGACCGCGGGCAATCTTGCCACCACCCAGGCCCTTATCAGTGTGCTGGAAGAACGGTCAAAGGCCCCGTCAGATCGCAACCCCACCATCCTTGCGCAGCCGACGATGTTTCAGGTGGCCCGTCTGGTTGGGTCAACACTGAAAGAGGTGATAGCGGAAAGCGGCTCTGACGGCCAAAACGCCAGCTCGAAATTCAAAGCCTCGGTCATTCTGGGCGGCCAGATCGATGGCGGTGCCCCGACCATGTTTCTTATCTACCCCGAAGGTAACTTCATCGAGGTCACAGATGACGCGCCTTTTTTCCAGATTGGGGAAACCAAGTATGGCAAGCCCATCCTTGTGCGGGCCTACGACCCCGACATGAGCTTTGAAGAAGCTATCAAGCTGCTGATGGTGTCATTCGATTCGACCATAAAGGCGAATTTGTCCGTGGGTTTGCCGCTGGATATCTTGATCTATGAAAGCGACAGCCTTGATGTGCGCGATCAGATAAGGATTGAGGCTGACGATTCCTATTTCCAGTCAATTTCGGATGGCTGGGGCGAGGCGCTGCGCACCGCATTGATGCAGCTTCCTGACTACAATCCCACGTCAGAACCGTAAGCGGGCATTGGCAAATAGGGTGATTGCCAAAGCAATCCGGTTAGCGCCCTTCAATATCCATCCGTGATCTGGGTCTGGCATCGGGGTCCGCATCCAGTGCTGCGTGCAGATCCTCCATGACCTGACTAAATGTCTTTAGCTGCTCAGTTGTCACCGAGGCACGCAGCCGCGACTCTACGGCGATTGCGACAGGCAAAATCTCATTCAACGCGCGATGGCCCGCACCTGTCAGGGTGATCTCGACAAGCCTGCCGTCCACAGCGCCCGGCAGTTTTTGCAAAAGGCCAGCCCCCTCCATGCGTGATACTGCGCGGCTTACGCGGGATTTTTCCATATTCACGCAATTGTGGATTTCGCGGACCGAGACCGTTCCAGAATGCCCCAAATGCACAAGCACACGCCATTCCGCGACGGACAGGCCGTGGGTCTTTTCATATTCCACCGACAGGCGGCGGCTGACACGCTCAGACAGCACCGACAGTTGGTAGGGCAAGAAATCCGACAGCTGGAAAGGCTTTGTGGGCACCATTGGCCTCCATGATCGTTGCAAATGAAATGATATTGACTTTCGTTGCGATTGCAACGATAAACTTGTTGCAATTGCAACGATTAACGGCAGAGGTGACGGATATGAATGTCGCGGAAAGGTCGAGTTTGATCCAGGCAGATGGTGCGACGATAACGCCCGGCTACATGCCCGGATTTGGCAATGATTTTGAGACGGAAGCCCTGCCGGGCGCGCTGCCCCAAGGCATGAACAGCCCGCAAAAGTGCAACTATGGTCTTTATGGCGAACAGCTTTCCGGCACGGCATTCACGGCCCCGAGCCATCAGAATGAGCGGACCTGGTGCTACCGCATTCGCCCCTCTGTCAAGCACAGCCACCGCTATGCGAAAATTGATCTGCCCTATTGGAAAAGCGCGCCCAATATCGTCGAAGACGTGACCTCACTTGGGCAATACCGCTGGGATCCGGTGCCGCATACTGACGCCCCACTGACCTGGCTGACCGGCATGCGCACTATGACCACCGCAGGTGATGTTAATACGCAAGTCGGCATGGCGACCCATATCTATCTGGTTACCGAAAGCATGAAAGACGCCTATTTCTTCTCGGCCGACAGCGAATTGCTGATTGTTCCGCAAGAAGGCCGGCTGCGGTTCGCGACCGAGCTTGGCATTATCGATCTGGAACCAAAAGAGATCGCGATCATCCCGCGCGGCTTGCTGTATCGGGTCGAGGTTCTGGATGGTCCCGCGCGCGGGTTCATCTGCGAAAACTACGGTCAGAAATTTGAATTGCCGGGGCGCGGGCCGATTGGCGCCAATTGCATGGCCAACCGCCGCGATTTCAAAACACCCGTGGCGGCGTTTGAAGACCGCGACGCACCGTCCACCGTCACCATCAAATGGTGCGGCCAGTTTCATGAGACAAAGATCGGCCATTCCCCCTTGGATGTCGTGGCATGGCATGGCAATTACGCGCCGGTGAAATACGATCTGCGCAGCTACTGCCCGGTAGGCGCTATCTTGTTCGACCATCCGGATCCGTCGATCTTTACGGTTCTGACCGCACCCTCGGGCCAGGCGGGCACCGCCAATATCGATTTCGTTTTGTTCCGCGAACGCTGGATGGTGGCGGAAGATACGTTCCGTCCGCCTTGGTACCACAAGAACATCATGTCCGAGCTGATGGGCAATATCTACGGCCAATACGATGCCAAACCGCAGGGCTTTGTGCCTGGCGGTGTCTCGCTTCACAACATGATGATCCCGCATGGGCCCGACAAGAACGCGTTTGAGGGCGCGTCGAATTCCGAGCTTGGGCCAGAGAAACTGGACAACACCATGTCGTTCATGTTCGAAACCCGCTTTCCCCAGCATCTGACCGCCTTTGCGGGCAAGGAAGCGCCATTGCAAGATGACTACATTGATTGCTGGACATCACTTGAGAAGAAATTCGACGGCACGCCGGGCAAGAAATGAGGCTTTACGGGTATTGGCGATCGGGTGCTGCCTATCGGCTCAGGATCGCCTACGCCATGAAAGGTCTTGCCTATGAGGCCGTGCCGATCAACCTGCTGACCGGCGCGCAGCGATCTGCTGCATTCCTTGCCCCCAACCCGCCTGTGCTTGTCCCGGCGCGGGAGCTGGACAACGGCGCTGTCTTGACCCAGTCGCTGTCGATCCTCGACTGGCTTGAGCGAAGCTATCCGACGCCGCCGCTTTTGCCCGCTGACGCGGTGGCGCGCGCCCAGGAGATGGCGGCAGGTATGGCGATTGCCGTTGACACGCATCCAGTTCAAAATGTCTGCTTTGTCAATTACCTGAAATCCGCCTACGGTTCCGACACCCAAGGGCCACCGTCTGGATCTGTCACAGGATGGACCGCGGCCCCGACGCCGGTTTTTCCTTTGGCGATCAGCCCGGATATGCCGACATCTGCCAGGCCCTGCCAGGCCCTGCCGGCCTTCGACGCCGCGCGCCGCAAAAACCAACCCGATGCTACCTGACACAGGAGAAACGCCATGACCGAGCTTATCCCGTCCTGGGTCGAAAGCGCCAATGATCCCGAAGGCGGCTTCCCTCTCAACAACCTGCCCTACGGCATGTTCTCCACCGATGGCAGCACAGCACGCTGCGGCGTTGCCATCGGGGGATTTATCCTTGATGTGGCCGCGCTGGAGGCCGGTGGTCTTGTCGATTTTGGCGGCGCGTTGCAAACCGGAAGCTGGAACGCCTTCATGGCGCAAGGCAAGCAAAGCTGGGCAGAGCTGCGCTGCCGCTTGACGGACCTTTTGTCTGCCGGCAGCCAAGCGCAAGACAGGCTTGCAGCACTTTTGACAGCGCAAGGCGATGCGCGGATGCATATGCCGCTTACCGTGACCGAATTCACCGATTTCTATGCAAGCAGGCATCATGCCACCAATGTCGGCACCATGTTCAGAGGGGCCGAGAACGCGCTGCCTCCGAATTGGCTGCACATTCCCATCGGCTACAACGGGCGGGCGTCGTCGGTGGTGGTATCGGGCACGCCGGTCACCCGCCCGCACGGGCAGTTGAAAGGGCCGAATGACGCGGTGCCGCACTTTGGCCCATCACAGCGTTTCGATATTGAGCTTGAATTGGGCGCAATCGTCGGCACCCCGTCGGATCGGCCACTTTCGGTGGCCGAAGCGTTTGACAACATCTTCGGCTATGTCCTTTTGAATGACTGGTCGGCGCGCGACATTCAGGCTTGGGAATACCAGCCACTGGGCCCGTTTCAGGCCAAGGCCACGGCAACCTCGATCAGCCCCTGGATAGTGACAACAGCGGCGCTGGCGCCGTTTCGGGTGCCAACGCCGCACCGCGAACAGCCGCTTTTGCCCTACCTCGCCGAGCCGGGGCCGATGCTTTATGACATTGATCTTGAGGTTGGGCTAACGCCTGATGCGGGTTCCGAGACGGTGATTTGCCGCACCAGTTACCGCGAGATGTATTATTCTGCCGCCCAGCAACTTGCCCATCACACCAGCAGCGGATGCCCGATGCGGGTCGGGGATCTTTTGGGTTCAGGCACGATCTCTGGGCCAAAGCGTGAAAATCGGGGGTCGCTGCTTGAGCTTTCGTGGGGCGGGAAAGAGCCGCTGACACTTGATACCGGGGAAGTCCGAAGCTTTATCGAGGACGGCGATACATTGGTGCTGCGCGGACAGGCCAAAGGCAAGGGCTACCGGATAGGCTTTGGCGACTGCACCGGCCAGATTCTTGCAGCGCAGGGTGGCGGCGGCGCGCGATAGGACCTCTGTCGCAGATGCCCGAACCTGCATGATTTGACAGCGGTGTATGAGAGATTGTGCGAGCTGGGATGAGGCGGGTGCGGCCACCTAACCTGTGCTTGCTATCAGGCTGGCCTACGCTGGAGGTATTTTCAGGAAATCCATCTGCCCTTTGGGCCAGAGGTCGAGCGAGTTACTCGCACTCATTCTGATTTCTGGATTCCGCGCGTTCTCTAGCAGGTCCCGGAGAGTATTTAGCGCGCGCGCCTCGTCAAGTGGCAAAAGGTATATCGCGGCGGTCGCGCGAGCCTGTTCATTTGGCACTTCAAGAAGTTGGCGTAGCAGGCTCGCACCATGATCCGGCAACACCCAGAACTCCGCACGCATCTTGGAAACCTTAATGAATTCACGATTGGCAGAACGGGTGTCATTTCTTTCAATGGCAGCGAGCCGCCTTGTGCTGGCGCTGATGAAGCGTTCAACAAGATCATCACTCATTCTATCGCCCCGAACATCTTCATAACTCGAAGACCATACTGATACTGTGCCGCAAAATCTTGGCCCTTTAACCATTCTCTTGGGCTCAACCCACCGAGTTCCATGATTTGCTGCTTGGCTGCTAGGCGAAAGCCAATTCTTTGCACGACAATTCCGACAAATGTTTTACAACTGACTCAATTTATTGCATACAGAAGAAAAATATGATCATATTATCAGATCAAAGTTCAAACACTTTGCACAACAGGGAGAGTCAACTTGAAAAATAAAGCATCAACATTCGGTATCGCTTTTGCAGCGGCATTTACCGCCAGCATTGCGTCAGCCGAAGAAGTTCGGGTCTACAATTGGTCAGACTATATCGATGAAGCCCTGCTGGAAAAATTCCAAACAGAAACCGGCATCAACCTTATCTACGACGTTTTTGATTCGAACGAAGTCCTGGAAACCAAGATGCTTGCGGGCGGCTCGGGCTATGATGTGGTTGTGCCATCGGGCACATTCTTGCAGCGGCAGGTCAGTGCTGGCGCCTTCCAAAAGCTTGACATGGCGCAGCTGCCGAATGCCGGCAATCTGTGGGATGTTATCCTTGACCGCACCGCGCAATATGACCCCGACAACGCCTATTCCATCAACTATATGTGGGGCACCACCGGCATTGGGGTAAACCTTGGCCGTGTGAAAGAAGTTCTTGGGGACGATGCGCCGATCAACTCACTTGCCTTGGTCTTTGATCCGGCAAATATGGAGAAGCTGGCTGCATGCGGCGTCTATTTCCTTGACGCACCTGTGGAAATGATTCCCGCCGCGCTGAAATATCTGGGCGAAAACCCTGATAGCCAAGACCCCGATGTGATCGCGCTTGCTGAGCCTGTGCTGGCCGCTGTCCGGCCCTATATCGCCAAGTTCAACAGCTCCGAATATATCAATGCCTTGGCCAATGGCGATATCTGCGTGGCCTTTGGCTGGTCTGGCGATATTCTTCAGGCACGCGACCGCGCCGCCGAGGCGGACAATGGGGTTGAGATTGCCTATAACGCCCCGACCGAGGGTGCCCTGATGTGGTTTGACCAGATGGCCATTCCGGTTGATGCGCCGAACCCGTCCGGGGCGCATAAGTTCCTGAACTTCATCCTTGATGCCCAAAACATGGCCGATGCGTCGAACTATGTGTACTATGCCAATGGCAATAAGGCATCGCAGGAGCTGCTGATTGAGGATGTGATCGGTGATCCGGCTATCTATCCGGATGCGGCGACTTTGGAAAACCTTTACACAACTAGTCCCTATGATGCGAAGGTCCAGCGGGTGGTTACGCGCCTGTGGACCCGGATCAAATCCGGCACCTGATGTGATGCGGTCGATGCCCGCGCCTGAGTCCAGGCGCGGGTTCTTCATAAAAATGGTAGGGTATTATGACGCGACAGCCATCACGCGAAGTGTTCGAGCCTTGGAACGATCCAAGCGAGGAACCGATCATCCGGTTCAAGAATGTAACCAAACGATTCGGTAGTTTTACAGCGATCGAAGATCTGTCGCTTGATATCTATCGCCGCGAATTTTTCGCGCTTTTGGGCCCCTCAGGCTGTGGCAAGACCACCCTGATGCGGATGCTGGCTGGGTTCGAATCCGCGACCGAAGGCAGTATCTTGTTGGAAAACAAGGATATTGGTGCCGTGCCGCCGAACAAGCGCGCGGTGAACATGATGTTCCAATCCTACGCCTTGTTTCCCCATCTGACGGTTTTCGAAAATATCGCCTTTGGTCTGCGCCGATCCACTATGGACAAGGCCGATATTCCGGGCCGGGTCGAAGAGATGCTGCGCCTGACCCAGCTGATGCCTTTCGCCAAACGCAAACCGCACCAGATTTCCGGCGGTCAGCGCCAGCGCGTGGCCCTCGCCCGGTCATTGGCCAAGGCGCCCAAACTGCTGTTGCTGGATGAGCCGCTTGGCGCATTGGACAAAAAGCTGCGCAATGAAACGCAGTTTGAGCTGATGGATATTCAAGAAAAGACCGGCACCACCTTTGTGATCGTTACCCACGACCAGGAAGAGGCGATGACGGTTGCCAGCCGCGTGGCGGTGATGGATCAGGGGCGGATCGTTCAGGTTGCCACCCCCGACCGCATCTATGAAACCCCCAATTCGGTCTATGTTGCAGATTTCATCGGTGAAGTGAATTTGATCCGGGGCAAGGCACATGCCGGAACCGACGAAAAGATGGCGATCCATTGGGCCGAGGGGCAGCCCCCCATTATCGGCACCCCCGCCACGCCGCTGGCCCCCGGAACCGATGTGACCTTTGCCATCCGTCCCGAAAAAGTTGCGATTACAACCGAGCGCCCGGCAGATATGGCCAATACCATTCAGGGCAAGATTCTTGATATCGCCTATCTGGGGAATATTTCGACCTATCACGTCGAACTGGCCTCGGGCGAAATTTTCAAGGCGCAGGCAACCAACAACCGCAGGATCGCCCGGCGCAATTATACCTGGGATGATGAGGTATGGTTGTCGTGGACCGATACCGCCGGCATCGTCCTGACAGCATAGGGGGTTGATATGAATCTTCGTCGCAGATTCCTGATTTTCGTACCCTATGCCTGGTTGGCGGTCTTGTTCTTGATCCCTTTCGGTATCGTGTTGAAAATTTCGCTTTCGGATATCGCCCTGTCGATCCCGCCCTATACGCCCAAGCTGGACCTGTCGGCAGGCTGGGCCGGGCTGACAGAGTATTTCAGTAAGCTCGACTTTGAGAATTTCGTCTTTCTGACCGAGGACAGCCTCTATTTCCTCGCCTATATGTCGAGCCTCAAGATCGCGTTCATCTCGACCTTTGCGACCTTGCTGGTCGGCTATCCGATTGCCTTTGCGATGGCCAAATCGCCAGAGCATTGGCGTCCGACCCTGATGATGCTGGTGATCTTACCGTTCTGGACCAGCTTTTTGATACGGGTCTATGCCTGGATGGGGATCCTCAGCCAAGAGGGGTTGTTGAACCAACTCTTGTTGTGGATCGGCGTTATCGACACGCCGCTGATCATCTTAAACACTAATTGGGCGGTCTATATCGGTATCGTTTACACCTATCTGCCCTTCATGATCCTACCGATTTATGCGGCGCTGGAAAAAATGGACGGCTCGCTGATTGAAGCGGCGGAAGATTTGGGATGCTCGGCGATCTCGGCGTTTTGGCTTGTAACGGCACCGCTGTCGAAGCCGGGGGTCATTGCTGGATGTTTTTTGGTGTTCATTCCGGCCTTGGGCGAATTTGTCATCCCCTCGCTTTTGGGTGGCTCAAAAACCATCATGATCGGCAAGGTCTTGTGGGAAGAATTCTTCTCTAACCGCGATTGGCCGGTTGCTTCGGCGGTCGCCGTTATCTTGCTGCTGATTCTGGTGGTTCCGATCATGCTGTTCCAGCGTAATGAACAAAAACAAAGGGAGTTGGAGGGATGAACCAAAGTCGTTTTTCGTGGTTTAACGCCACCTCACTCACCCTTGGTTTTGCCTTTTTGTACCTGCCGATGCTGATCCTTGTGATCTACAGCTTCAACGAATCGCGGTTGGTCACGGTATGGGCCGGATTTTCGACCAAATGGTACGGCGAGCTGTTGCACAACGAGGCCTTTCTGTCTGCCGCCTGGGTCACCCTCAAGGTGGGGTTCTGGTCGTCAACCTTGGCCACGATTCTGGGCACAATGGCCGCCTATGTCATGGTGCGGTCCGGCCGGTTTACCGGGCGGGGGCTGTTTTCGGGGATGATTTATGCGCCGCTGGTCATGCCCGAAGTGATCACCGGCCTGGCGTTGCTGCTGTTTTTCATCGCCATTGATCTGGACCGGGGTGTTTTGACAATCGTGCTGGCACATACGACCTTCTCAATGTGCTACGTTTCGGTTGTTGTCACCTCGCGCTTGATCACCTTCGACAAGTCACTGGAAGAGGCCGCACTTGATCTGGGCTGCACGCCGTTCGATGCCTTCCGCAGCGTGACACTGCCGATCATTGCACCTGCGGTCATCTCTGGCTGGCTGCTGGCCTTCACGCTGTCGCTTGACGATCTGGTGATCGCGTCCTTTACCTCTGGTCCGTCTTCGACCACCTTGCCGATCAAGATTTTCAGCGCGGTGCGCCTTGGCGTCAGTCCCGAGATCAACGCCCTTTCCACCATCATGATCGGCATTGTAACAATTGGGGTCATCACTGCTTCGTTGATGTCGCGCAGGATGATGATCCGGCAAAAGGCGGATGAACAAAAGGCCCTCCAGACCTGACCGGATCTGACACCCGTCAGGAGGCTCCGCATCACGATGGACAGGCCCTAGTTGGCCCGCGTAAAGCTACGCGGGCCTGACCATCCGTGCATTGGCTTTGCAGGACGCCGCGTCAGCGGGCAGTCTCGTGGCGGATACGCGACAGCACTGTCCCATCTTCGGCACAGGTGAGCCTGACGCGCAGTTTCCCATGCCAGAAGGTCAACCGAAACCGGCCCTCATCCGCGCCCACACCTTTTTCGAACTGGCTGGTGATGGCGCCACTGGCCATCAGGCCTTGCACCAATGCTGGGTCAAGGCGCAACAGCGGCCCAAGGTCTTCGGCCGCAAGGATATGCCCCTTTGGCCCAATGTCTACTTTCATGGTGACGCTTTCGAATGATGGCATCCCAAGGGATGTGGTGATCATAGGTAAGTGCTGCCACATTGCGCCCGAATTGCCAAGGACGCCCGGCTAGTACCCCAGGATCTGGCTTAGAAACAGCTGGGCGCGCTCGGTTTTTTGGTGAACTGAAGAAGTCTTCGGGGTCGCCTCGGTCACGGCGGCGGTGTCACAAAGCATAGCCTGCCCGCCCGAGGCCGTCTGGATATCCATCAGCGAGAACAGCAAAGAAAACTGGGGTTCCGGTGGGCTTCTTGCCTCGGCGAAAAGCCCCTGAGCCGAAAGAAAGTGCTGGAACAAATGAAGAATGCCCAGAGCAAACCACAAAAGCCTGATCACCCATCAAGCGTTGCGCCCCGGCTTTTTCGTGTATGAACATATTTCTTGATTACCGGCGCAGGGTGACGGATTGAGCATGAATGAACGATATTTCGGGAAAAGAGGGCTAGGATGAGTAGTACAGTCGCAAAGGGACTTCGCATTCTGGAACTCCTCGTGAACGCTCAGGTTCCGATGGGGGCTGGCGAAGTTGCGAAGGCCAGCGATCTGACAAAAAGCAACGCTTACCGGATGCTGCGCGCGCTGGAGGCCGAGGGCTATCTGATTCAAAGCGAAGACAAGCGGACATTCCTGCCATCGCTCAAGATCTGGGAAATGGGGAACCAGGTGATGTCGCGGTTTGCTTTCGTGAACGAAGCGCAAGGCACATTGAGATGGCTGGCCGATGAAACCGGCGAGGCTGTGCATCTGGCCCTCTACAAGAACAAACAGGCCGTCACACTTGCCCAGATCGAAAGTCACCACGCGGTGCGCGCCTTTACCGAAACCGGCGGCAGAGCGCCGGCGCACACGGTTGCCACCGGAAAAGCGATGCTGGCTTTCCAGCCGACAAGCGAGGTGGAATCGATTTGCAAGAACCTGCAACGCGTGACCGAACAAACCATCACCCGACCGCAAATCTTGCGCGACCAGCTGGCGCAGATCCGCAAGGATCACATCGCTTACAACAATGAGGAATGGCAAGACGGCGTGCGCGGGCTGGCGGCGCCTATTCTGGGGCCCCGAAATTTCGCGACCCTCGCGGTCGGGATTTGCGGCCCGGCCAGCCGCCTGACCCATGATCTTGATCCGGTCTATTCCACGCTTTTGCTGAAGGCATCGGCCTCTCTTTCAGCACAATTTGGCCTGTCGGGCATGGACCAGCCCGTCTCGACGGAAGCGTTTGATGGTGTGAACGACGTCACAACTGCCCTGTTGGCGCAGTAGCGATGCGCGGGTATGAACTGCGGTGGGTCTGGATCGCCGCATCGCTGTAGTCAGGCTGCCGACCCCGTTTGCCGGTCGGCACGGCCTTCCAGATCATGGCAGAATCGAACCAGATCGTCACCGAGCCGCGATGCTTGAGAGCGTCGTTATAGGTGGGCCAGTTCCTGGTCTTGTAGCCGGGGGGTGTGGGCTTGCTCATGCCCTCCAGCTGCCACGCGGGATAAATGAGATGAATCCCTCATGTGATTTGTGCAAGAGCGCCCCTCAGATCGCCAAAATGATTCAATTTATTAATTTTCCAGAGGCTGCCATTAAAAGAAAGACTAATCTTTCAGTTAAAGTCCCCCGCATAGCATTGTAGAGAGGTTTATCTCTCCGACTACGCGCACCGGTTCAGCCTTTCCCTCTCTTATCGCCAGTCGCGCCAAACCAAGCAAATGATTGTCCGGATGAAATGATCCGGGACTGGAAGGATAACCGCGAATACAAATAACATACTTTGGCAGACTTCCTCGAATGGCTACGTTCTCCACACCCCAACGAAGCTTTGATCTTGGGTCTCTGTCTATCATGATGTTCCCTATAAAATATCCAAAATTCCAAATAAATTCTATCCAATGAGAATTTGGTTCGCCGGACACTGAATCAGCCTTTACATTCTCCAACAGAAATTCGGATACCTCAAAAACATCCTCGTTCGAGTTACCGAGCGAAATTCCATTTTCTTCAAGCACCTTCCTCAAGATATTTAACCGGAGTGGTCCTTGTTTAACATAGTGCTCCAACCGAGTTCTTGCCTCACGATAGTTAACTGGGCGAGGCTCGACGAAATCGGGGCGTGGCATCTCTACCTGGCTTTTTAAGTCAAATTGCATATCTATCAAACGTCCCGTGCCTGTTCGGTCACATAGCTCGACGAGCCGAGGTGATCGGGGTGGAATTAGTGTTGCTGGAACTCGTAAAGCTCGGCGCCGGGCGGGTTGTTCCCGTTGCCGCCGCCATTGCCTAATCGAGGCCGTTAGTCCGGGCCCACGCGGCAGGGGCCTATTCAAACACCGTTTCGAAGAAGAATTTGCTCACTTGCGGCATCAGGCGCGCAAAAGTGAAAGCTTTCCGTTCGGCCAGATCAACGGCCGCACGCTCAGGGACCAACATCCTCGAACCTTGCGCCGGTGAAGCCGCTAGCCTCAATTGCTGCGCGGACGCGCTCCGACACGATGACTGCAAGCGGCCACCCGGCAATGCGAAGGATATCTCTATCACGCAAGCGCTCGGGACGAATTCTGATCTCGGCGACCATACGGTAAAGGCCGATCTTGTCGGGCCGATCGTCCTCGGGCCCCCAGTACATGACTACCGACCTTTCTTCGTCAAGGCATGCGGCAGTTTCAAGAATGTTCAGGATCTCATAGGGTTCTTCACTACCCTCGACCGTGACCGGGATGCGCTGGGTCTGATTGCCGCAAACATCATCGAGAGCCGCCCCGAGCCGCTTGCTCACGACAAGCATGTCGTGCGCGGCGAAGGAAAGGTCAAGCGGCTTACCCGGGTTGCTAATCGGCACAGTGAGAGGACATTTGTCGCGATAGGGGACCGCATCCGTGAACATTCGCGAGTCAAGCGCCATACCACTAGGAGCCACCGGTTCGCCGAGAAACCAATATGGTCCGTTCGACTTGTCTCTAAGCAGCCGGAAGTAGCGCAAAAGATTCAGTCCTTCACAACAAGGCTATTCAAGAAGCTACCGGGAGACGCGACCTCTTCCCGTATTGCAGCCAGTTCTTTTTGGAATGCCTGCTTATATGCGTTACCGTCAAGGCCTTTAGTTGCTGACTGCAAGCGGTCAAAGACTGTCTGGTGATAAACCTCCGGGTGTGGTCCTTTGTGTCCGGGTACGCGAACCTTGTTCAGCACATCCTGCATGCTCATACCGGCCTTGTCGAACATTGGCTGGAATTCAGGGGTCCATGGACCGCCTCTGGCTGTGGATACACAATTCTTATCTGTGCAAACGTGATGAATTGGGCCATCCCCTGTCCGAAGTTCATCGGTCATTCGGGCCGCATCAGTCGCCTCATCAACCTGCCGCACCCCCGCTTCGGCAATATCGTCCGCTCCACGCAAGGCGACCCATACGCGTTTGCCGCCTCTCACAGTCCATTTCCCGGCTGTTCCAAGCGCAAGGCCGGCCGCGTATTCGGTCCCGCGTGACTGGATGACTTCACCTGCGGCTCGCTCGCCCGTGGCAACGTCATGAACATCGCGGCCAATCTCGTAACCGGTGTAAAGCCGATCCGCGACCATGATCACGCCAATGACAACGAACCACGCCAACTCACCGTCAGGGTCTTTGGCAACCAGAGGGCGTTGGTGTGCGTAAGAATACAGGCTCAGATTTGCGGGGGCGTAAACGCCGCCAACTGGGGCACCACCCAGGTAATCCGCCAAAATAGGATCCGGCGACTGCCACACACTCGTCCTCGGATCGTAGTAGCGCGCGCCGAAGTAGTAGAGCTGCGTCCCTTCATCCAGCTCCTTGCCGGTGAAGAGATAGGGCGTGCGCTGGGTGTTGGAATGTTCCTCGACCCATGTCTCGCCGAAGGGGATCGAAGCGGGATCGGGTAACGGTCTGGTGGACCGTTACCCCCGCTAAGGTGACAGATGCTGCAAGATCTCTCCGTCGGCGTCGGTCACATAGCTCGACGAGCCCAAGTGATCGGGGTGGAAGTAGTATTGCTGGAACTCGTAAAGCTCGGCGCCGGGCGGGTTATTCCCGTTGCCGCCGCCATTGCACCAGCCATTGCCCTGACCGTTATTGCCGTTCGCATGGCCATTGGCATTGCCGTTGCCATTGGTCCAGCCCCAGGGCTCCGCCGCGCAGTTGGCGATCGGTGAGGCGGATCAGGATTTGATCCAGTGGATCAAATCCCCGCCGAACGGCGTGCCGTCCCCGTCGATATCCTTCGGCTGCTTGACCAGCTTCGACACGAGCCGCGTCGCGCCCGCGAAGACATGCTTTCC
>JBAUHP010000116.1:0-14082 GCA_049680345.1 Albidovulum sp.
GCCCTTTAAGCGGTAAGTCCCTTGGGTTCTGCGAGGCCGTTCGCTCTGCAGGTTGCGGTGAGGGTATTGGCGAGCAGGCAAGCGATGGTCATCGGGCCGACGCCGCCGGGGACCGGGGTGATTGCGCCTGCAACCGCGGCACAGCTTTGGTAATGGGCATCGCCCACCAGCTTGGTTTTGCCGTCACGCTCAATCCGGTTGATGCCCACGTCAATCACCGTGGCGCCGGGTTTGACGTAATCGCCGGTGATCATCTCAGGCCGGCCGACCGCAGCCACCAGGATATCGGCGCCGCGACAGACCTCCGGCAGGTTCGTGGTTCGCGAATGCGCAATCGTCACCGTGCAGCTGTCGCCCAGCAAAAGCTGCGCCATCGGTTTGCCAACGATGTTGGAGCGGCCCACGACAACGGCATTCATCCCCGCCAGTGATCCGTGATGGTCGCGCAGCATCATCAGACAGCCCAAAGGCGTGCAAGGCACCATCGACTTTTGCCCGGTGCCCAATAGCCCCACGTTTGAGATATGGAACCCATCCACATCCTTGGCCGGATCAATGCTGTTGATCACCAGATCCGAGTTGAGATGCCCCGGCAAGGGCAGCTGCACCAAGATGCCATTGACCGCAGGATCGGCGTTCAGCTTGGCGATCAGCGCCAGAAGATCGGCCTCGGTGGTTTCGGCATCAAGCTTATGCTCGTAAGAGTTCATGCCAACCTCGACCGTCTGCTTGCCCTTGGCACCGACATAGACCTGGCTTGCCGGATCCTCGCCCACCAAAACCACCGCCAGACCCGGGATGATGCCGTGATCGGCCTTCAGCGCCGCCACATGTCCGGCCACCTGCCCCCGGACCTTTGCCGCAAAAGCCTTACCGTCGATTACTGTCGCCGTCATGATCCTACTCCTTGCCGTGATCCGTTTCCGGATCCGCCCCCAATACAAGCTCTTCGCGCGCGATCGACCAGTCAATCAGCCGCCGCCACAAGGCCTCGGCCAGATCCGCATCAAGCCCTTGCACGCTTGCCTCGGCGCGCACCCGGGCCACCACTTCCTCGACCCGCGCGGTCACCCTCGCGGGCATGCCGATTGCGGGCTTGATCTCGGCCGCGCGGTCGATATAGCCCATCCGTCTGGCCAAAAGCCCCACCAGCGCCACATCGATCTCGTCAATCCCGGCGCGCACATCGCCCATCGTCGCGCAGTCAGCAGCCGCTTTGGCTGCCGCAGCTTTGGCCGTTTCCATCCTATCGCTCCGTCAGCAAGACATCCGCAAGATGGCCGCTTCTTAGCGCGCCCATCTTGTCGGTGCAACGGAACCTCAAAGCCCCGCTCTTCGGGCCCCGCTCATCGGGCCCTGCGTGCCCTCTTCGCCCGCATCCGACCCCGAGCGAGGAGCCCCGGGCCGGGGCGACAAGCGCCGCCCCCGGGGCATAGCCGCCTCAGAACAGACCCTCGACATCGCCCGCATCATTCAGCCGGATCACTTCGGCAGAAGGGGTGCGCGGCAGCCCCGGCATCGTCATGATCTCTCCGCAGATCGCCACGACAAAGCCCGCCCCCGCCGACAGCCGCACTTCGCGCACCGGCACCGTATGGCCGGTGGGCGCGCCGCGCATGTTCGGATCGGTGGTGAAGCTGTATTGGGTCTTGGCCACGCAGATCGGCAGATGGCCATAGCCCGCCGCCTCCCAGGCCTTCAGCTGATCGCGGATCGACTTGTCGGCAATCACCGCATCGGCGTGATAGATCCGCTTGGCGATCGTCTCAAGCTTTTGGAACAACGGCATGTCATCGGGATAGATCGGCGAGAAGTTCGCAGAACCGCTTTCCGCCATCTCGACCACCTTATGCGCCAGATCCTTGATCCCGGCTGACCCATTGGCCCAATGTTTGCACAAGATCGCCTCGGCGCCTTGTTCGGCCACATAGGCCTGAACCGCCGCCACTTCCGCATCCGTATCCGAATGGAAATGGTTGATCGCCACCACCACCGGCACCCCGAACGACTTCACATTCGAGATATGGCGCCCAAGGTTCGGGCAGCCCTTTTGAACGGCATCGACATTCTCATCGCCCAGATCGGCCTTGGCCACCCCGCCGTTCATCTTCATCGCCCGCACCGTGGCCACGATCACCGCAGCCGACGGCTTCAGCCCCGCCTTGCGGCATTTGATGTCAAAGAACTTCTCAGCCCCAAGATCGGCGCCAAAGCCCGCTTCCGTCACCACATAATCGCCCAGCTTCAGCGCGGTTTTGGTGGCGATGACCGAGTTGCAGCCATGCGCGATATTGGCAAACGGGCCGCCATGCACAAAGGCCGGGTTATTCTCAAGCGTTTGCACCAGATTGGGCTGCATCGCATCTTTCAACAGCACCGTCATCGCCCCATCGGCCTTGATATCGCGGCAATAAACCGGGGTCTTGGCGCGGGTATAGCCGATCACAATATCGCCCAGACGCTTTTGCAGATCGACAAGATCGTTCGACAGACACAAGATCGCCATCACTTCCGAGGCCACCGTGATGTCAAATCCGGTCTGACGCGGGAAGCCATTCGCCACACCGCCCAGATTGACCACGATATCGCGCAAAGCCCGGTCGTTCATGTCCAAAACCCGACGCCACGAAATCCGACGCGCGTCGATATCAAGCGCATTGCCCCAATAGATATGGTTGTCGATCATCGCCGACAGCAAGTTATGCGCCGAGGTGATCGCATGAAAATCCCCGGTGAAATGCAGGTTCATCTCTTCCATCGGCACAACCTGCGCATAGCCGCCACCCGCAGCCCCGCCCTTCATCCCGAAGTTCGGCCCCAAAGACGCCTCGCGAATACAGATCACCGCATTCTTGCCAATCGCATTCAGCCCGTCGCCCAGACCAACCGTCGTCGTCGTCTTGCCCTCGCCCGCAGGCGTCGGGTTGATCGCCGTCACCAGGATCAGCTTGCCATCAGGGCGCCCCGCCAAGCTCTCGATAAACCCCTGAGACACCTTCGCCTTGTCGTGCCCATAGGGCAGCAAATGCTCCGCAGAAATCCCAAGCTTCGCTCCGATCTCCAATATAGGACGCTTCAAAGCCCCACGCGCTATCTCAATATCCGTCTTGAATGACATCTCTTCTCTCCTTCGTAGGGCGGCCGCCGGTTTTGGCAGGGAATCTTCGGGTCGGAATTATTCCTGTTGATAAACAGTTTTTCCCATCTGTCAACACGCCCCAAGACGACAGCCCGCCAAAACCCATGGCCCTGACGGGCGCGTTTGGCGGTTCGAGTTTGCGTTGAACCAGAATTCGACCCCTCGTGTTCGAATATCGATATCCGGCGCTTCAGCCCGCCCCGCGTTTTGCTCGCATAGAGGTAACGGCCGCATTGATAAGCCGATCGGCGGTGATGCCAATGAAGGCGATCACCAGCCCGGCCACGACGCCGCGCCCGGCATCCGCCTTGGCAAGCGCCTTGAAAATCTCCTGGCCCAGATCGCGGGTGCCGACCATGGCGCAGATGATGATCATCGCCAGAGCCAGCAAGATCGTCTGATTGATGCCCAGCATGATCTCGGGCAGGGCCACCGGCAATTGCACGTTGCGAAACAGCTGCCAGCGGGTGCAACCCGAGACGCGCCCCGCTTCGATCAACTCTTGCGGCACCTGCCGGATACCGTGGTTCGTGTAGCGGATCGAGGGGACGATGGCGAAAGCCACGGTGGCAATCATCGCCGTCACATCACCCACCCGAAACAGCATGACAACCGGGATGATGAAGCAAAACGACGGGATGGTTTGCAGCGTGTCGATGATTGGCACGACAATGGAATTTGCCCGGTCACTGCGCGAGGCCCAAAGCCCTATGGGAATGCCGATAAGGCAGGCCACCAAAACCGAGGCACCGCAAAGATAAAGCGTTTGCATCGCAGGCACCCAAAGGCCGGTAGAGGCACAGATAAACACCAGCCCCGCCACCAAAAGCGCGAGCCCAGCCCCGCCAAGACGCCAGCCAAGGGCGGCCAGAACAATCAAGACGCCTGACCAGGGCAGCGCCTCGAACCCCGCACGCATCGGGTTGAGGAAGTTCAAAAGCACAAAGACCCGCACTGTCTCGATCGCATCGAACCAGTTTTGCACGATCCAGTCGACGCCCGCCTTCCAATAGGCCTCACTGCTCAGCGTCGCCGATTTCGGCAATTCCACCAAAGAGGGCACGAAAAGGCCAATGAATGTTGTCACCACCAACAGCCCCAGCGCGATCATCAGATTGCGGTGGCGCGCGCCAAAGCTTGCGGGCACGGTCGCATCGCGGCGTTTGCGGGCAATCGCCTGGCTAAGCCGGTCAAGCACGACCGCGATGACGACAATCGCCAGACCGGCTTCCATCGCGGTGCCGACCTTGAGCGAACGCAGCGCCAAAAGCACATCATAGCCAAGGCCCCCTGCCCCGATCATTGATGAAATGATCACCATATTGAGCGCCAGCATGATCACCTGATTGACCCCGATCATCAAGGATGGCTTGGCCGCTGGCACCAACACCCGCCAAAGCTTCTGGCTTTTGGTGCATCCCACCATATTGGCGAAATCCTTGATCTCATCAGGGACTTTGCTAAGCCCAAGGACCGTGGCGCGCACCATCGGCGGCGTCGCAAAAAGGGCGGTCGCCAGAAGCGCCGAGACCGGGCTGGCGCCAAACAGCAAAAGCATCGGGATAAGATAGGCGAAGGTCGGGATGGTCTGCATCAGATCAAGTGCTGGCATGATCAGCCAGCGGTTAACCCGCGGCGAGAAATAACCCCAGATGCCAACCACCAGCCCCGTGGCCACGCAAAACGGCACACAGATAATGATCAGCGCCAGCGTCAGCATGGCGTGATCCCAAAGGTCGAAAACCGCAAGCGCCAGAAACCCGATCCCGCAAAGTGCAGCAAGCCGCACCCCACCATAGATATAGCCAAGCCACCCCATGACCAGGGTCACGCCCAGCCACGACAGGCGCGGCAACAGCAGCGCGTCAGAGCCGTGACCGATCTTGAAACCCTTGGAAAGCAGGCTGAAGGCAAAGCGCAAAGGCACATCAATGGCCGCCGTGACCGACCGCGTTGCCCAGGTGAGGTTGGATTTGGCCCAAACCATGGCAGCTGTCACCGCCTCTTTGAACGGAATAACCGCGCGGGCCGGGTAGTCGATCAAGGCGGGCCAATAGGCCCCCAAGGCCCAGATCAACACTGCCACGGCCAAGGCCGCCGGCACCAGCCAAGGCCCCAAGCCGAACTGCCGCGCTGGTTTGCGTGGCGCTTGTGCGGCGATATCGCTCATCTTTGAGGGTCCCGATCTTTGCCCGCCAGAAGGTCAATCACCTTGCGTGGGGTGATTTCACCAATGATTGCGCCGCTGGCATCGGTCACCGCGAAAGGGTGCTTGGAATCGACGATATCGGCGGCGAAACTCGCGATCTTGGCCTTGGCGTCAACCTTGGTATAGCCGCCAACCTTGTCAGAGGCAGGGTCCATCAGACTTTGCGCCGACAGCACTTTGCCGCGGTTCACATCGCTGGTGAATTCGGCGACATAATCCGTAGCCGGGTTGTTCACCAGATCCTCCGGCGTGCCGATCTGAATGATGGCGCCGTCTTTCATGATGGCAATACGGTCGGCCAGACGGATAGCCTCATCAAAGTCATGAGTGATAAAGACGATGGTCTTTTTCAACACACTTTGCAGGCGCATGAGTTCGGTCTGCATTTCGCGGCGGATCAAGGGATCAAGCGCCGAGAAGGGTTCATCCAAAAACCAGATCTCAGGTTCCACGGCCAAAGAACGGGCGATGCCCACACGTTGTTGCTGGCCGCCTGATAGTTCGGCCGGGAAATGGCGTTCGCGGCCATTCAGGCTGACAAGATCGATCATCTCTTGCGCCCGCGCCTCGCGTTCTTCGCGGCCGATCCCTTGAACAAACAGCGGGAAGGCCACGTTTTCAAGAACGGTGAGATGCGGCAACAGTGCGAAGTGTTGAAACACCATGCCCATCTTGTGGCGGCGGATATCAATAAGCTCGGCTTCCGAGGCCGCAAGCAGATCCTTGCCATCAAATTCCAGCGCACCGGCTGTCGGATCTATCAGCCGCGACAAACAGCGCACCAACGTTGACTTGCCAGAGCCCGACAGGCCCATGACAATGAAAATCTCGCCCTCGCGCACATCAAGGCTTGCGTTGCGCACGGCGGCAATCATATGCGCCTGGGCCAAAGCCTCGGGCGTCGGGTTCGGCCCATGGTCGCGCAAGAACTGAACGGCATTCGGGCCGAACACTTTCCACAGATTGCGACACATAAGCTTGATCGGGCGCGGATCAACCGCGCCCGATGTATGAAGTTTGTTCACAACTTGAGTCAATGTCACTTATTCAGCCCAGGCTTTCCATGTGGCTTCATTGGCATCGATCCAGGCCGCTGCCACCTCTTCGATTGATTTACCGTCAAGGTCGACCTGGCCCGAAAGGGCGTTCAGATCTGCGGTTTCAATCTGGTAGGCTTTGGCAACCTTATAGGCGCCGGGCCATTTGTCCTTCATCCCGCCCCAGGCGAATTTCCAGATCTTGCCAAATGGTTTGCCGCAGTCATATGCCATATCGGGGTTTATGCCGACACTCGGATCAGCATAGCATTCGTCCGAATATTCCGGAAACTCGACCCATTCGCCTTCATATTTGGCGGGCGCCCAATGCGGGGAATAGATCCACAGCATGACGGGCGCCTTACGCTGATAGGCTGAATCAAGTTCGGCAAACATTGCAGCATCGGTTCCCGCATGAATAACGGTGAAAGGCAGGCCAAGTGCCTCTACCCGCTCATCATCGAAGCCTTCCCATGTTACCGGGCCACCCACATAACGGCCATTCGGCGCGGTTTCAGGGGTAGAGAATGCTTCCGCGCAGGCCGGATCCTTCAGTGCTTCCCAATTGGGCAGGCCGGGGCATTTTTCCTTCATGTAAAGCGGATACCACCATTCTTCCTTGGCGCTTGGCCCAAGCTCTCCAAGCCGCTCGGTCTCGCCCGTGGCTTCGGATGCCGCCATCGCTTCGCCTGCGGTCGTATCCCAGTATTCCACACCGATGGTAAGATCGCCGTTGGTCAAGCTGGTGGTCAGGCTGGAGAGGTAATCGGCGGTCGGATATTCGACTGTATAGTCAAGCCGCTCCAAAATACCGCCAAGGATCATCGCGTTCAGATTTACGCTGGTCCAGTCAAAAAGTGCGATTTTGATCGGATCGTTCGATTCTTGTGCGGCGGATGCAAGTGGCGTCAACGCAGTGGCGGCCATCAAGGTGGCCCCAAGCGTTGCAGATTTCCATGTTGTCAGAACATTCATGCGATCTCCCTTCCGTTTTTTTTGCGGATCGGCCTTTTGACCGAGTCCTTATGGGGGCAGTCTCGAACCAAAGCTGCGCATGTGTCAATGCGCTTGGCAAATTCTTTGGTAAATTTTCTTTCTTGAGGGTGAACCCCCCGGGCCGGCATCCACCGTAAAGTGATCGCGGCAGGGCGCGTTCAATCTCTGATACGATCAGCGGTCGGAGATCGGGTCAAAACCTATCAACCCCGCGCCTTTGAGGCGCGTCAACCGCATCAAAATTGTCCGAAACAGACAAGTGCATGTCTTAAATCACCAGTGCCGTGGACGGAATCTGCAGCATATTGCCGTCAAGCAATTCATGGGGGTGCCATGCGCTATTCCGGTTTCAAAGTAATCAAGGAAGCCCTTACGGGCCATAAGGGTTGGACCGCGGCATGGCGCGACCCAGAGCCACAGGCGTCATATGACTTTGTCATCATTGGCGGTGGCGGCCATGGGCTTGCCACGGCCTATTACCTGGCAAAGGAATTCGGCAAGGCGCGGATCGCGGTTCTGGAAAAGGGCTATATCGGCGGCGGCAATGTCGGGCGCAACACGACGATCATCCGTTCCAACTATCTTTTGGACGGGAATGAGCCCTTCTATGAATTCTCGATGAAGCTCTGGGAAGGGCTGGAGCAGGATTTCAACTATAACGCCATGGTCAGCCAGCGCGGGGTTTTAAACCTGTGCCACACTGATGCCCAGCGCGATGCGTTTTCGCGGCGTGGCAACGGGATGCGGCTGAACGGAGTGGACGCCGAACTGCTTGACCGCGATGGCGTGCGCAAGCTGGCGCCGTTCTTGAACTTCGACAATGCGCGCTTCCCGATCAAGGGCGGGCTTTATCAACCCCGTGGCGGCACAGTGCGCCATGATGCGGTGGCCTGGGGATATGCGCGCGGTGCCGACAGTCGCGGCGTTGATATCATCCAGAACTGCGAAGTCACCGGGTTTCGGATCGAAGGCGGCAAGGTGCTTGGGGTCGAAACCTCGCGCGGGTTCATCGGTGCGGGCAAGATCGGCGTTGCGGTGGCAGGCTCTTCTGGCAAGGTCATGGCCCAGGCCGGGATGCGGCTGCCGATTGAAAGCCATGTGCTTCAGGCTTTTGTAAGTGAGGGGCTCAAGCCGGTCATTCCGGGCGTCATCACCTTTGGTGCCGGGCATTTCTATGTGAGCCAGTCGGACAAGGGTGGTCTGGTCTTTGGTGGCGATATCGACGGTTATAACTCCTACGCCCAGCGCGGCGGCCTGGCGGTTGTCGAAGACGTCTGCGAAGGCGGAATGGCCCTGATGCCGATGATCGGGCGGGCGCGGCTTTTGCGTATGTGGGGCGGCATCATGGATATGTCGATGGACGGATCACCCATCATCGACAAGACCCATATTGACGGGCTCTATTTCAACGGCGGTTGGTGCTATGGCGGCTTCAAGGCGACGCCGGCCTCGGGCTGGTGTTTCGCGCATCTTCTGGCGACCGACAGCCCGCATAAAACCGCCACCGCCTACCGTTTCGATCGGTTCCATAAGGGGCTTATGATCGACGAAAAAGGCATGGGGGCGCAGCCCAATCTGCATTGAGGAGATGAAGATGACGATCGGCCATTTTGCAGCCTCGCGCAGGCTCATCGCGCCCTTGCAGGCGCTCTTCGCGGCCCAAGCGAGGACGCCTGTCAGGGCGGACGAGCGCTTGCAGAAAGGGGGTCAGCTGTGATCATCAACCACCCACTTCTTGGCCCCCGCGATTCGCAGGAATTCACCTATCTGGGTGATGCAAACCTGATCAATCGCCCCGATTGGCAGGCCGAGGGCGCGCTCGAAACCTTCACCGAGTATCTCTATCTGCGCGACAACCCGGCAGGGCTGCACCGCGAGCTTTGGTATCACGAACAAGGTGATCGCAGCTGGCTTGTGGTAACCCGCAACACCGTCACGCATGAAATTGCTTCGGTAGAACTGGCCCGCGACGTGGCCCGCAAAGAGGGGCGCAGCAAATGAACCAGATCAACCGTTTGCAAGGCGGCCAGATTGACCGCGCCAAAACCCTGAACTTTCGTTTCGACGGTGCCTCTTATCAGGGCCACCCCGGCGATACACTGGCATCGGCACTTTTGGCTAATGGCGTCAAGCTTATGGGCCGCAGTTTCAAATACCACCGCCCAAGGGGGCCGATCTCGGCCGGGTCGGAAGAACCCAACGCAATTGTCGAGATGCGCACGGGGGCACGCCGCGAACCAAACACCCGCGCCACCGTGGCCGAACTTTACGATGGGCTGGAGGCCGCAAGCCAGAACCGCTGGCCATCGCTCAAATTCGACGCGATGGGCGTGAACGATCTGTTGTCGCCGTTTTTCGCGGCAGGCTTTTACTACAAAACCTTCATGTGGCCGAAAGCCTTTTGGGAAAAGGTTTACGAGCCGATCATCCGCCGCGCAGCCGGTCTTGGCAGCCTGTCGGGGCAAGTCGATCCTGACGTCTACGACAAGGGCTTTTTGCACTGCGATCTGTTGATCATCGGTGCCGGGCCTGCCGGTCTTGCTGCCGCCCTGACCGCTGGCCGATCAGGTGCAAGGGTCATCCTTGCCGATGAAGATTTCCGCATGGGCGGGCGTTTGAACGTTGAAACCTTCGCGCTTGGCGATCAGTCCGGCGCCGATTGGGCCGAAGCCGCAGTGGCCGAACTCACCAGCATGTCCAATGTCCGGCTGATGACCCGCACCGCCGTGATCGGCACCTATGACCACGGCATCTATTCGGCGCATGAGCGTGTCGCAGACCATCTGGCCCAACCCGCCAAAGGTCAGCCGCGCCAGATCCTTTGGCGAATCTACACCAAGCGCGCGATCTTGTCCGCCGGTGCCACCGAACGCCCGATTGCCTTTGAAAACAACGACCGCCCCGGCATCATGATGGCCGGTGCCATGCGCAGTTATGCCAACCGCTGGGCGGTGACGCCGGGCCAGAATGTTGTGATCTTTACCAATAACGACGACGGAGCGCGTACCGCCGCCGATCTGATCGCCAAGGGCGTGACTGTGGCAGCCCTGGTTGACAGCCGCACCGATGCGGCCCCTTTCAGCGGCGCTGAGCATCTGCGCGGCGCCGAAGTGACCGACAGCCGCGGGCGTTTGGGCGTGCATTCGGTCACCGTGCGCGGCCAAGACGGCCAAATCCGCACCATCCCATGCGATGCGGTCGGCGTGTCGGGCGGCTGGAATCCCAATGTCCATCTGACCTGCCATCACCGCAACCGCCCGGTCTGGTCGGAAGCACTTGCCGCCTTTACCCCCGGCCCCGATTGCCCGGCGGGCCTTCTGGTTGCCGGTGCAGCTGGCGGCGATCTTTCCACAGCGGGGGCGTTGACCTCAGGCGCGCAAAAGGCCGTGCAGGCCTTGGCCGATATCGGCGTTACCGCCAAAGCCGCCGATCTGCCGCAGGCCGAAGATGCGCCCGTCAACCTCATGCCCCTGTGGTACGTCCATTCTGGCAAGGGCCGCGCCTGGGTCGATCAGCAAAATGACGTGACGGTCAAGGATATCAAGCTCGCGCACCAGGAAAACTTCACATCCGTGGAACATATGAAGCGTTACACGACGCTTGGTATGGCCACCGATCAGGGCAAGACCTCAAATGTCACCGGCCTTGCGGTGATGGCCGAACTCACCGGCAAATCCATTCCCCAAACCGGCACAACCATCTACCGCCCCCCCTATACGCCGGTGCCAATTGCCGCCTATGCGGGCCGCTCGTCGGGGAAGGATTTCCGCCCTACCCGCCTGACACCCAGCCATAAATGGGCAGCCGAACAAGGGGCGATCTTTGTTGAGGTCGGCATGTGGATGCGCGCCCAGTGGCTGCCGCGCGGCGGCGAAAGCCATTGGCGTCAGTCGGTGGACCGAGAGGTTCTGGCAACCCGCGCCTCGGTCGGCATCTGCGATGTGACCACTTTGGGCAAGATCGACGTGCAAGGCACGGATGCCGCCGAATTCCTCAACCGCATCTATGCCAATCCCTTTGGCAAACTTGCCGTGGGCAAGGTGCGCTATGGCCTCATGCTGCGCGAAGACGGTATTGCCATGGATGATGGCACGACCGCGCGTCTCGCCGAGGATCACTTCATCACCACCACCACCACCGCCAATGCGGTCGGCGTCTACCGCCATATGGAATTTTGCCGCCAATGCCTCTGGCCCGATCTTGACGTGCAGATCATTTCCACGACCGAGGCCTGGGCGCAGTTTTCCGTGGCAGGGCCCAATGCCCGCAAGCTTTTGCAAAAGATCGTCGATCCCGAACACGATATCTCGAACGAGGCCTTCCCCTATATGGGCTGCGGTGAGGTCACGGTTTGCGGCGGCCTGCGCGCACGCCTTTTCCGCATCTCATTCTCGGGCGAGCTTGCCTATGAAATCGCGGTGCCGACCCGTTACGGCGACGGTCTGATCCGCGCCATGGTCAAGGCCGGACAGGAATTTGACGTGACCGTCTACGGAACCGAAGCACTGGGCGCCATGCGCATCGAAAAAGGCCATGCGGCGGGTAATGAGCTGAATGGCACCACAACGGCGCTGAACCTTGGTATGGGCGGCTTGGTGTCGAAGAAGAAAGACAGCATCGGATCGACCCTGTCGGAACGCGAAGGCATGAACCAACCCGATGCGCTGGTCCTGGTGGGCTTCAAACCCGTGGACAAGGACAAACCGCTGGTGGCCGGATCGCATTTCATCAATGCGGGCGCCGAGGCGAATGCAGCCAATGATCAGGGCTATATGACCTCGGTCGCCTATTCGCCGCATATGGGCTGTTCCATCGCCCTTGGCTTCTTGAAAAACGGTGCTGCCCGCAAGGGCGAAACCCTGCGTGCCGTCAACCCGCTGAAAAACTCCGAAGTGATGGTGGAGGTTGTCAGCGCGCATTTCGTCGACCCAGAAGGAGAGCGTCTTCGTGCCTGATCATCAGCTAAAACCGCTTTGCGCCATGGGGGATTATACGCCCCGCGTCGATCAGCTGAACGGGCTGACGATCCGCGAAAACCCGGACCTTGCCATGGCTTCGGTATCGGCCCGCATGGGGCGCGCCGATGACGCCGCCAAGGCCATGAAAAAGCTGGGTAAATTCAACCTTCCGGGGCCTTCTGAAATGGCTGGCGCCGGGCCTTGGTCTGCCTTTTGGACCGGGCCTGATCAATGGATGGTGACCGCGCCCTTTGCCAGCCATGAAGATATCGTGGGCACCCTCAAGCCCGCATTTGGTGATGCCGCCTCGGTGACCGAACAAACCGATGGCTGGGTGCGGTTTGAGGTGGAAGGTACCAGGGTCTTGCAGGTGTTTGAGCGTTTATGCGCCCTTGATATCCACGCAATGACGGCCGGTCAGGCGAGCCGCACGGTGATTGAGCATCTGGGCTGTTTTGTCTTGTGCCATGCGGCGGGGCAAGCCTTCAGCGTGCTTACCATGCGCTCGGCCGCCGCCTCTTTGCACCACGCGCTGACGACCGCTTAAGATCAATCGCGCACCGGCCGGTGTCTGCAAGCCATGCAGGGCGCGCTCATCCCCGAACAGCAAAAGGGCGGCCCGGCAAATTCATGCCGGGCCGCCCTTTTCATTCGTTCAGGTCAGCTAAAGAAGTCGTTGTACCAATGAGGGACATCGTCATCTTGCGCCGCGAAACGGTCGATTTGGTGCCACGCTTTGACATGCGAAGCCTCGGCGCCTCGATGGTGGGAATCGGCCGTCGTCAGTGCCTTGTCACTTAACCACCCGCTTACCCCGCGTCCAAGAACAGGCTCAGCCGCAGATTCCATGACGATACTATCTTCAGTCAGCGACACCTTGGTCATAGGTACTGAGGCATCGGATTCTGTATCGGTATCGGCATCGGGGCCGTCATCTTGCGGCTCTGGCGCCTCGGCGACAACAGTTTTGTCATCCTGGATCTGCACTTCAGTTTCGTCCTGATTGGCCTCAAACTCATCCAACTGCTGGTTAATCGAGGCGAGCAGCGCGAATATCTTGGCTGCCCCCTGATCCTCGGCCGCGGCCGTAACGGGCTCTGCACTTGCAGCTTCGTCGTCCGCGCCCGCATCTTCATCACCGGTCGCCGCGACCTCTTCGTCGTCAGATTCCTCGGCTTCGCTTGCCGCTACGACGTCTTCATCGTCCGCATCCGCACCGTCATCACTGGCCGCTGCGACATCTTCGTCGTCCGCATCCGCACCGTCATCACTGGCCGCTGCGACGTCTTCATCGTCCGATTCCTCAGTGTCGCCACCCTTGGTTGCGACAACCTCTTCCTCATCCGACGCCTCGGCATCGTCATCGGCGGCCACAGCCTCGTCCTCATCCGACGCATCCGCATCGTCATCGTCATCGGCGGCCACAACCTCGCCCTCATCCGACGCCTCAGCATCGTCATCGGCGGCTACAACCTCGTCCTCATCCGACGCATCCGCATCGTCATCGGCGGCCACAGCCTCGTCCTCATCCGACGCATCCGCATCGTCATCGGCGGCTACAACCTCGTCCTCATCCGACGCCTCCGCATCGTCATCGGCGGCTACAACCTCGTCCTCATCCGACGCCTCGGCATCGTCATCGGCGGCTACAACCTCGTCCTCATCCGACGCCGCCGCATCGTCATCGGCGGCCACAACCTCGTCCTCATCCGACGCCTCAGCATCGTCATCGGCGGCTACAAC
>JBAUHP010000117.1:0-15918 GCA_049680345.1 Albidovulum sp.
ACGCGCCGATATGATGCGCAAATATCTTCAAGCACTTGCGCGCGAACTGCACGCCCCCGCGCCCGATTGGTGACCCCGACTGGATTCGAACCAGTAACCTGCCCCTTAGGAGGGGGCTGCTCTATCCTGTTGAGCCACGGGGCCATGCGGCCAGAAAGTTCCGGCCCTGCATCCGGCGCCCTTGCCAATTCAGCAAGGTCCATTCTTGGATAAAGACCGGCTGGCGCGATTGCAAGTCCGCGCCGCAAGGGTCAAATGCGCAAGCCAAGCTTGCGGCCGTCGTGAAACGCATATGGCGCCTGTCTTGGGGCAGCAGCATCGCCAATAAGATGCGTCTCGATGCCCGCGAGGTCGGAAGAAAGCGGGTCAAACGCGCGGTTGGTGGTGGACATGACAAGCGCCGATGCAGCCAGTTTGTTCTCTTTGCCTGTCAATAGGTTACGTATCGTCGCACCGTCCCCATGCCACTGTGAGATAAGATGCTCCGTCACGAAATCCACGCCCAAGTTCACCAATCGGGCGCGCAATGTGATGTCAACCGAAGTGCGCGCCAACTCCTTGCCCACGAAGGGTTCGGGGGTGATGATGGTCACCTTCTTGCCCGCCTCAGCCATGGCCCAAGCCGTGCCAAGCCCACGCCAATTGCCGCCCTCATCATAAAGAATGACATCATTCCCAAGCTTGGCCGCGCGCCGCATCACATCTTCGGGCGACCAGACATTGCCCCTCTCGATGCCCGGCAACCGATCGCAGCTTGGCATCCAGCGCTGAAAGCCATCCTCGTCAGGTAAGGACCCGGTGGCAAGCACCACCGCATCGGGGGCAAATGCGCGGATATCTGCGGCCTCGGCATAGGTGTTCAGGTGCACACGGACTTGCAGCCTTTCAAACTGCCGCTCGTACCAATCCAACAGTTCCAGAATCTGGCCACGGCGTGGCTGCGCGCCTGCAAGGCGAAACTGGCCGCCGATATTTGGCTGGGCCTCCAAAATCTCAACCCGGTGGCCCCGTTCTGCTGCCACCCTAGCGGCCTCAAGCCCCGCCGGTCCGGCACCGACCACGGCAATATGCCGGGGGCTGGTTGCGGGCGCGAACCGATCGCCGCCCCACTCAAACTCGCGGCCCGCCGATGGGTTGATCAGGCAAGAAATCCAGTAATCGCGGCTGCGGCGACCCCAGCACATCTGATTGCAAGAAATGCAGCCGCGCACATCATCCGCACGGCCCTCGGCGGTTTTGCGCGCCAGATGCGGGTCGGCAATCTGGCCGCGCACGATTGACACCAGATCGGCCTGACCGCTGGCAATCACGGCCTCGGCGTTTTCGGGGGTACGGATATGTGCTTCGGCGGTGATCTTGGCATGTTTCACCACGCCTTTAAGCATTTCGGTAAAGGGCGCAGTCAGCTTTTCGCCATAGAGGAAGGTCGGTATCAACCGCTCGAAATCAAGATAGCCGCCATGGCCACAGGTCACATAGTCGATATGGCCGGTCGCATCGTGAAGGGCCACAATCTCGGCTAATGCCTCACCCTGCAATATCACCTCCTGGCTGTCAGAGGTGGAAACAGCAAGACCGATGATGAAATCTTCCCCGCAAGCACGGCGGATGCCTTCGATGATGCGCCGTGAAAACCGGGTGCGATTTTCAAGCGACCCACCCCATTTGTCATCGCGGCGGTTCGACCAGGGTGTCCAGAACTGATCCAACAAGGAATGATATGCCGCCCAAACCTCTACCCCTTGAAAGCCTGCGCGCTGGCTGCGGCAAGCGGCGGCAATATGGGCGGTGATCAACTCCTCTATCTCGGCCTCTGCCACCCGGTGGCTGCCGTCGCTGTCATGGTAGGACGGCGCGCCCGAAGGCGACCAATGCGGTTGAAAACTCAGGTCTGAATCGCCATGCGCGCCAACGTGGTAAAGCTGCTGAAGGATAACCGAACCTGCCGATTTCACGGATTCGGTAATTTTCAGAAAAGCCGGAATAATGCTGTCATCTTCATGGCGGAAGTTGCCACGGGTCAAAACGCCGGTGCGATGAACCGGAACCGGTTCGCTGACAATCATTGCGGCACCGCCCAAGGCGCGTTCAAGTAGATAGGCGCCATAGCGTGGGCCGGGCAGGCCATCATCGGCCATATTGGCGGTATGGGCGCCAAAAACGATACGGTTGCGCAGCCTGTGGTCACGCAATGTCAGCGGTGCAAGCACATGCGGGTGATTCATATCAAGACCCGCCGCCGCGCAAATTTGCGGAAACCACCGTCTTCATAACCACCCTCCGTTTAGCAAAGGCTCTGACGCCAATGCTAAAAGGGAAACGGTGCGATATGAAAGGGCCAAGCCCGACATTCAGCCGGACTTATGCGTCGCTTTTGGTATCAGGTCCGTCGGCAATGCCCGGCAAGGCCGGGCCGGGCCGGAGGGGCTCGATGCCCCGATCGGGCCGATCTGGTCAATTCACTCCGCAGCCCAACCCGAGATGGCCTTCACATCCAGAAACTCCTCAATCCCCCAATGCCCGCCTTCCCGCGCCCGGCCACTGGCCTTGACGCCGCCAAAGGGGCTGCCCCGGCCCCGGCCCTGACCGTTCATCTCGACCATGCCGGATTTCAACTGCCGGGCAAGCCGGTTCCGCCGCGCACCGTCTTGGCTTTGCACGTAATTGGTCAAACCATAGATCGTGTCATTTGCAATCCTGACCGCCTCTTCCTCACTATCAAAAGGTATGATCGACAAAACCGGCCCAAAGATTTCTTCGCGCCCGATAGCCATATCCGGCGTCACATCGGCAAAGACGGTCGGGCGCACGAAATACCCGCGGTTCAACCCATCAGGGCGGCCAAGGCCACCGGCAACCAGCCGCGCACCTTCATCAATGCCCTTTTGGATCATGCTCTGGATCTTGTCATATTGCATTTCGGACACGACCGGGCCGATATGTCTGCCCTCATCATGCGCCGAGCCGACCTTGATGCCTTCCGCAACAGTCCGCGCGATTTCCACAGCACTTTCATAAAGCGGCCGTTCAACCAGCATCCTTGTAGGCGCATTGCAGCTTTGGCCGGTGTTGTTCATGCAATGCAGCACACCGCGTTTGACCGCCTTTTCATCGGCATCCGCAAAGATCAGATTGGCACCTTTGCCGCCAAGCTCCAGGCAGACCCGCTTGAACGTATCGGCCGAGGCTTTGGTGATCGCAGCACCCGCGCGCGCCGATCCGGTGAAAGAGATCATTTCGACATCGGGGTGGGTGGACAGATCGGTGCCAACCCCCGGCCCATCGCCGTTAACAAGGTTGAAGACCCCGGCAGGCAGTCCGGCCTCATGCACGATATCGGCAAAGACCATCGCATTCAGCGGCGACATTTCCGAGGGCTTCAAAACCGATGTGCAGCCCGCAAGCATGGCCGGGATCGCCTTCAGCGCGATCTGGTTCAAGGGCCAGTTCCACGGCGTGATCAGCCCGACAACACCCACAGGTTCCAGCGCGATCCGGTCATTCGGTGCATGGGGGCCAAGCGGACGGAAGAACTCGATGTCCTTGAAGGCTGTCAGGAAATTCTCAATATGCCAGGTTCCGGCGTCAACCTGCTGACTGCGCGCCATATCAATGGGCGCGCCCATCTCCAGGCTGGTTGCTTGTGCCAATTCTTCCGCACGCAGCTTGTAGACCTCAAGGATCTTTTCGACATGGGCCAACCGCTCATCAGGCGTTGTTGCCGACCATGCTGGCAGCGCCGCCTTTGCGGCCGCCACAGCAGCATTGCTATCGGCCTGACCGCCAAGAGAGATCACCGCGCAAGGCTCTTCGGTGGAGGGATCAATGACGTGAAGGTCACGCCCTTCCAAAGGGGATACCCACTTGCCGTCGATATAAAATTCGCGTTTTTCGATCATGATTCACCTCGCTTTGAGCCGCTACATATCCACCATTTCGTGACATGCAAGCCCGAGATCAAATTTGATCAAATTATTGCCGACTTACCCAGATTGACCCCACATTTCAGGCCAGATCGCCGGTTGGGCGACTAAGTAAGCCCAGCGCTGGAAACTTCCCGCAAAAAGCCTATATCTACCACCATCGATCTTCCGAAAACTAAGGAGCATCCCATGGGTTTGCGCATCAACGACATTGCCCCCGATTTCACCACTGACTCGACTGAGGGCCGCATCAGCTTTCACGATTGGATTGGTGATAACTATGCCATCCTCTTCTCTCATCCCAAGGATTTCACCCCGGTTTGCACAACCGAATTTGGCGCCGTGGCCCAGCTTGCCGGTGACTTTGAAAAGCGTAAAACCAAGGTCATGGGCGTGTCGGTGGACAATGTCGCCGATCACGAAAAGTGGAAGCGTGATATCGAGGTTTTCGCCAACGCACCCGCCAATTTCCCGATCATCGACGACAGTTCGATGACCGTGGCCAAGGCCTATGACATGTTGCCTGCCGCCGCCGTGTTGCCCGATGGCCGCACACCTGCCCATACGCAAACCGTGCGCACGGTGTTCATCATCGGGCCAGACAAGAAAGTGCGCCTGACCATGACCTATCCGATGTCAGTTGGCCGCAACTTCGCCGAGATTTTGCGCGCGCTTGACGCGATCCAACTGACGGATGGCGCGCCTTTCGCCACCCCGGCAAACTGGGTCCCCGGGCAGGATGTGATCGTCGCCCTTTCGGTTCCGACCGATGAAGCGAAGACGCGTTTTCCAGATTTGAATGTCAAACTGCCCTATCTGCGCTTCACCAAGGCCGGGGCCTGACAAGGACGGTAACTACGGCGGCCTTCGTTCCAACCCGGAACGTGGGTCGCTACGACCGCCTCGCGCTTAACACGCCGCGCAAGAACGCCCAGCGTTTTGCCCGCGACCGCGAGGACAGCAACAACAGCGGGTTGGCCAGTTGCAACAAGGCTGAAATCACCGATCTTAACAAAGGTAAAGGCCGCCCATGCTTGCGCATTGCATAGACGCGCGAGCGGCCCATATGCCGCGCCTTGAAGGCGGCGCTTGCCGGGGACCGCACCGATGAATGCCCTTCCAGATGGCGCACTTCGGCCTGTCGGATGAACATGATCGGGCCGCATTCTGCGCGCAAACGGCGGCTCAGATCATCATCTTCGTGATAAAGAAATATGTTCTCGTCAAATCCACCGACCGCCTCAAACCCCGCGCGCCGCACGAATAACGCAGCACCCGACAGCACCGTCACTTCACGGTCCGTATCCGGCCAGCCGCGCGGCATGCGTTCCGATTTCGGCATGATAACGCTGCGGTGCTTGAAATAGGGGTGCCCATTGCCGTCGGCAATCCGCGGGTTCATCGCCGAGGCTTGGGGATAGCGCGTCATTGCGGCAACCAGTTCGCCCAGCGCCTCTGGCAGCAATTCGGCGTCGGGGTTGAGGAACAACAAGAACTCGGTTTTGGCGGCGGCGGCGCCTTGATTGCACGCAACACCAAAACCGCGATTTTCGTCATTGCGGATCAGATGCGCGCCCCGACCAGCCGCCAGTTCCGCCAGCGCCGCGCCATCTTGAGACGCGTTATCAACAATAACGACCGGCACAGATATTGGCACGGATGCCAGCATCTTGGGCAGCACTTCCATGCTGTTGTGGCAAACCGTAATGATGGTGACACCCATTTCCGCCATCGCCTGCACAACATACCCGCTGACCAAATTCATGCCCGATATGGATTTCTTTGCGCCGATTGTCGAGCGGACTGCTTAGGTTTTCTGGTCCTAAAGCCCCGTGCGCCCAAAAGCTGGCTCGGGGTCGTGGCATTGCAATCAGCGACCTCAGCAAACCAAAAGGCCCCGGATCGCTCCGGGGCCTTCCGTCATTTCACAAAGCTTACGCTCTTTAAGCTTCTTCTTTTCTCTCGACAATCTCAGCGCCGGTTTCTTGATCGACCATCTTCATGCCAAGGCGAACCTTGCCGCGGTCGTCAAAGCCCAACAGCTTGACCTTCACTTCCTGGCCTTCTTTCAAAAGCTCATTCGGATGGCTCAGGCGATTGGGGCTGATCTGGCTTACATGCACCAGGCCGTCGCGCTTACCGAAGAAGTTCACAAAGGCGCCGAAATCGACAAGCTTCACCACTTTACCGGTGTAGATCTTGCCTTCTTCGGGCTCGGCCACGATGGCATAGATCATCTCATAGGCTTTTTTGATGCTGTCGGCATTGGCCGAAGCGATCTTGATCACGCCGTCATCGTTGATATCGACCTTAGCGCCCGACACTTCGACGATTTCGCGAATAACCTTGCCGCCCGAGCCGATCACTTCACGGATCTTGTCGGTGGGCACGGTCATCGTTTCAATCCGCGGGGCGTGCTCGGAAAATTCCGAACGACCAGCGGTCAAAGCCTTGGCCATTTCGCCCAAGATGTGCAGACGTCCGTCTTTGGCCTGCGCCAAAGCCGTTTCCATGATCTCAGGCGTGATGCCTGCAATCTTGATGTCCATCTGCAAGCTGGTGATACCGGCTTCGGTACCCGCAACCTTGAAGTCCATATCGCCAAGGTGATCTTCATCACCCAAGATATCGGTCAAAACGGCGTATTCGCCATCTTCTTCAAGGATCAGGCCCATGGCCACACCGGCAACCGGTGCCTTAAGCGGCACACCCGCATCCATCATCGACAACGAACCACCACAGACCGAAGCCATGGAGGAGGAGCCGTTAGATTCAGTGATCTCGGACACAACGCGGATCGTGTAGGGGAAGTCGGTTGGCGCCGGCAAAACCGCCTGAAGCGCACGCCACGCCAGTTTCCCGTGACCAATTTCGCGACGGCCCGGAGGGCCAAAGCGTCCAACTTCGCCAACCGAATAGGGGGGGAAGTTGTAATGCAGCAAGAAGTTTGAACGGTGATTGCCGTGCAAAGCGTCGATGATCTGTTCGTCATCGCCGGTGCCAAGCGTGGTCACCACAAGACCTTGGGTCTCGCCACGGGTAAACAGGGCCGAACCATGGGTGCGTGGCAAGATGCCGACTTCCGACACGATCGGACGCACGGTCTTGGTGTCACGCCCGTCGATACGGATACCGGTTTTCACCACATCGCCGCGCAGGATCGAGCTTTCAAGCTTTTTGATCGCCGAACCAAGGTTGGCATCGGCAGCCTCATCTTCGGCAAGGCCCGCTTTGATCGCATCGCAAGCGGCCGAAATGGCCGTCGTACGCTCTTGCTTGTCGCGGATCGCGAAAGCAGCACGCATCTGTTTTTCGCCAAGCTTTTTGACCTTGGCGTAAAGCTTCGAATAATCGGCAGGCTGGAAGTCGAAGGGCTCTTTCGCGCAGTTTTCTGCGAATTCGATGATCAGATCGATCACCGGCTGCATCTGTTCGTGGCCGAACTTCACAGCGCCCAGCATTTCCGCTTCCGAAAGCTCATAGGCTTCCGATTCCACCATCATCACGGCATCTTTGGTGCCTGCGACAACCAGATCAAGCCGCTGCTCGGGGTTCGAGCGCAGTTGATCCATGTCGGCAACTTCCGGGTTCAGCACATATTCGCCATTCGCAAAGCCCACGCGGCAAGCGCCGATCGGGCCCATGAAAGGCACGCCCGAAATCGTCAGCGCAGCCGAGGCGGCAATCATTGCAACCATATCGGGGTCATTGACCAGATCGTGGGAAAGCACAGTGCAAATCACCAGCACTTCGTTTTTGAAGCCGGGGACGAACAGCGGGCGGATCGGACGGTCGATCAGGCGCGAGGTCAGCGTTTCCTTTTCGGAAGGACGGCCTTCACGCTTGAAGAAACCACCGGGGATCTTGCCCGCAGCATAGGTTTTTTCATTGTAATGCACGGTCAGCGGGAAGAAGTCCTGCCCCGGCTTTTGTTGGCGGGCATAGGTAACGTTGGCCATGACGCTGGTTTCACCCAAAGTGGCGATAACCGAGCCGTCAGCCTGACGCGCAACCTTGCCGGTTTCCAGTGTAAGCTCTTCTAAGCCCCACTGGATGGATTTTTTCGTAACATTGAACATATATCGTTTCCTCAAAGGAGAATCCCGGCCCTCCGGGTCTCCCGATTGCATGGCGGCCCCATTGCCGCCGCCCCCTATCCTTTGCATGTGGCCGGGGGCATGGCCTCACGTCGCAGATGGCGCGCGTCTACAGCAAATGCCAGTGATTGGGAAGAGGCAGCTTGGGATGGTGGGCGGTGGCTTTACGAACAAATCCGTCGCCTGACGCTCAAAGCTTCGCTGACCTGACCACAAAATGTGTGACGGAAAAGAAGAAGCTGCCTATCGCGGCCAGCGCCAGTTGTTCTTCAGCCCATTCGCGCGCCTCTTCTTGCGACATGTAGCCGTTATAGACAGCGTAGTTTTCCATCAAGATCATCCTCATGTTCGCCAGCCCATCTGGCTTCAAGTGATGGTCGCAGATCGCGATCGGGCGGATATCTTCAACCAAGAATCCAGATGACTTGAGAATTGGGGGGAGTAGCGCAGGAACCCTACGTTCGACCAAATGCTTGTCCCAGGCCGTCACCATCCGCGCCATGCGTTCGGGGAAGTTGCTAAACCACACCAGACTAGCAAAATGATCGCTGTCGGAACTGTCGACGATGTTGACCCAGTCAAACTCTTTGCAACGCTCAAGGGCCAATCGGCGCATATCACTACTGGGTTCAATGCAGATGGCGCACCCATTTGGGCCCACTGCGCGCGCAAGTTCAGCGGTCATGCGGCTGTTTCAACATCCAATATCCATAACGGTCGCACCCGGGATGGGCTGAAGGGCATCAAATGACGCCTGCCGTCGTCGGGTCACGTCGGCCCCCTGATAACCTGTTTCCAAAAGGCGCGCGGTTTTGGTGTCAAACTCCAGCATGGATGATCTCATTCAGGCTTCGGCATAATGGCTGCTCGGATATCACGATGGCGGCAAAATATCCCTAAAGGGCTCAAATTCTTGGCGCAGCAAACGAAAACGCCCGCGTCTTGCGACACGGGCGTTCGGTATCCTAAGGCCAGTCCGCTTAGCGGCGCAGGCCGAGGCGTTCGATCAAGCTGGCATAGCGCGCCTGATCTTTGCCTTTAAGGTAATCCAGAAGCTTGCGGCGCTGGGCGACCATCATCAACAGGCCCCGGCGCGAATGGTTGTCTTTCGCATGGGTCTTGAAGTGATCGGTCAGCGTAGCGATCCGCGAAGACAAGATTGCGACCTGAACTTCGGGTGAACCAGTGTCACCTTCTTTGGTCGCGAATTCTTTCATCACGCGGGTTTTTTCTTCAACAGTGATCGACATCGGGATCTCCTTTCGGAAGTTAAGGGTTATGGCGCAGGCCGGGATGTCGTCCAGCAAGGCCCGTGGAGAAGTGTCCGCCAAACGGGGCGGATGCGCGCCTATAGGGGAACTGGCCTGAAAAGAAAAGGCCAAAAGCGGTTTTGCTTAGGCGGGCTGAGGCGCGGAAGTCGGCACCAATGCCAGATCATCCACGGCCAGATCGGGGCTGGCCAGGACATGGGCGATGGGATTGCCGTTCAACAAGATCTCTACATCGCCGGTCTCGGCATTGGTCACATTTAACGTCAGGACCGGGTCGGGGTAATCTGCCGGGTCATAGACCACAACTATCTGATCTTCGTCGTGGTCATAATCGCCGATGGTCGCATTGGCATGCGGCTCTGCCAGCCATGCGTTCAAGATGAAATCATCGGCACCCTCACCGCCTTCCACCCAGTCAGCCTCGCCTGCCACGATCGTATCATTTCCTGCGCCGCCGTTCAGGAAGTCGCGTATCGGGGCGTCGGCGGTGTCACGATCCGTCAAAACATCATCGCCATTGCCGCCCATAAGCGTGTCTTGACCGGTACCACCGTCCAAGACATCACCGCCATCCCCGCCTTGCAAGGCATCGTCACCTGCGCCGCCCGCCAACGTATCATCGCCTGCGCCGCCAATCAGCGCGTCATCGCCATCGCCGCCCAAGATGCTGTCATGGCCCATTTGCCCGGCAAGGCTGTCATCGCCCGCGCCGCCAATCAGGCTGTCGCTGTCATTGCCACCCACGATCGTGTCATCGCCGTCGCCCCCGTCAAGCAGATCGTCACCGGCGTCACCGCTTATGTCATCATGGCCCGCGCCGCCGAAAAGCCGATCATCGCCAGCGTAGCCTGCAATAATGTCGTTGCCCCCGGCACCTGAAAGGCGGTCATCATCCGCCGTACCTGCCAAAGTGTCGCCGCCTTCGCTGCCGGTTTCGGCAATGCCTGCGGTGGCCACAGCCATCTCTGGGCTTTCAGAACCGCCGTTGTCAGCGCGAACAATGTCGATGTCTTCCAAAGGGCTACCGTCCAGCCCATCGTCTTGGGTGCTGGCCTCATCGTTTTTTTCGGGTGTGTCTTCGGCCTCGGGCGGATCATCGCCAAAGGAAAACACATCAAGAATCGTAGCCGTCATCACCGCACCCAAAATACCTGCCAGCATAAGCATGGTCTATCCCACCTTCCTTCGCGCCATCCGACCCCCCGGTCTTGGGCGCACCCCGGGGGCGAAAAGAGCAGAACAATCTTAACCACGCGGAAAAATATGGGAGATTGAAGAAAATTCTAAGGATTTTTCGGGCGGTCCCATACTTGCAATTCAGTGGTGTTGGGGCAGTAAAGCGGATGGCGCGGCAGCCCGTGTTTGGTCAAACCCAGATGCCAAAGCGCATGTCCTTGCGCATGAAAGCGGGCGAAAACCGCAAGGCCACGCCCCGATCTGGCGCCATGCACGCCCCAGGCACAGAGGATGGTTTCAGCATCCGCTGCGGCTTCGTCCAGGATCCGGTCATTATCTGGCCCGATGGGGTCAGCCGCGCGGCGCAGATCGGCGGGGAGTGTGGCGCGGAAGGCAAACAGATTGGCAACCGCAAAGCCATCATAACCCAGCCGCCGGGCCCGCGCTTCGCACCGCGCCACGGTCGGATCATTGCGCATCTCATCTGCGGTGGAGGGGTTGAGCATGACAAACAACAACCGCCGCCCACCCGCGCCCCAGTCCCGACGCAGCAAATAGCGATAGGTTTCACAGCCGGAATAAAGCGCCTCTGAACGCAGGCCATCACCCACATGCAAACGGCGGATCAGGGTCAAAACGGCACCGGGGCCGCGAATGACAGGCTCTTGCCGCTTTCGGGGTGGCGCAGACGCAGGGTTTCGGCATGAAGCATCAGGCGCGGATAATCCCGCGCCGGCCCCGTGGCATAAAGCCCGTCCCCCAAAATCGGATGACCAAGTTCAAGCATATGCACCCGGAGCTGATGGCTTCGCCCCGTCACCGGGAACAGCCGCACCCGCGTTGTGCCGTCGGGGTCATGGCCCAGCACCCGCCAATTGGTCTGCGCAGGTTTGCCGGTTTCATGGTTTACATGCTGGCGCGGACGATTGGGCCAATCAACGATCAACGGCAGATCGACCAGCCCTTCTTTTGGGGCCAGATGCCCCCAGAGCCGGGCGCGATAGGTCTTTTTCGTCTTGCGTGCCTCAAACTGGGCACTCAGGCTGCGTTGCGCGTGGCGGGTCAGGGCAAAGACCATGACACCAGAAGTATCAAGATCAAGCCTGTGCACCAAAAGCGCATCGGGAAAGGCGCGCTGTAGCCGTGCGATCAGGCAATCTGCCAGATCCTCGCCCTTGCCCGGCACCGATAAAAGTCCGGCAGGTTTATCGACCACCGCAATTTCGTGGTCATGATGGATCACCCGCAGCGGGCAATCGGGTGGGGCATAGGTGAAATCTATCATGTGGCGTTGGGTAACATGTCGGGCAAGAAAGGCCATCCCCTCAGACGATGTTGTGCCCCTCTGCCGTCAGGCGTTTGGCTATTTCGGCAATATGGGCGGGGGTGGTTTCGCAACAGCCACCGATAATCGTCGCACCCATTGATGCCCAAAGGCTGGCAAAATCGGCATAGCGAGGCGGGGTCATTTCCGGGCGGGTCTGCAAGGCGGCCACTGTTGGGCTGTCTTTCAGGAATTCCTTGGTGATTTCCTGAAAGCCATTGGCATAGGCGCCGTAAGGCAGACCGAAGCCCTTGAAAATCTTCAGCGCCGCCGCCATCGCCTCGGGTGCCGAACAATTTGCCAATATAGCCTCGACGCCACCGTTTTTGACGATTGGCCCCAAATCGGCAATCGCCTCACCTGAACGCAGCTTGCTGCCGTCTTCGTCATCTACCGTGACGGCAAGCCAGACCGGCTTGCCGCTTGCCTTGCTTCCTTCCAAAATAGCGCGGGCATGTGGCAAGGACGCCACTGTTTCAGCGATCAACAGATCCACAACCGGGGCCAGAAGGCCCGCTACTTCCGCATATTTCGCCACAGCTTCCGCATGGGGCGGGTGCATATTTGGCTGGTAAGACGCCACCAGCGGGCCAAGAGATCCGGCGATCCGGCCCTTGCCATGTTTGGCACGCGCCGCCGCGGCCTCTGCCAAAGCTTGCGTGTGAAGTGCCGCAAATCGGTCTTCAAGCCCGAATTTCACCAGGCGGTCACGGTGAATGCTATAGGTATTGGTCGTGGCAACCGTTGCACCCGCATCAAAATATGCGGCGTGAACTTCATGAACAAGGCCGGGGTGATCAATCATAACCTGGGTCGACCAAAGCGGCGTAGGCGCATCACCCGAACGGGCCACCAGCTCTTGCCCCATGCCGCCGTCAAGCAATGTAATATCGGCCATATCTATTCAGCTCCTGTCAGCTACACAAATTGCGGGTCGCCAAAAGGGCAAAACGGCCCGGCGGCGATTCGATCATCCATTCGAAAGTCGTCTGATAACCATACCGCGCGCAAGTCCCGGATTTCAGGCCCCCGCGGCCCCGACGCTGCTTGACAGGGTTGCGGTATTTGGCCAGCCTCAAAGCATGAAAAAAGAGGTGCCGGAATGGATTTTGAAACGGTCGATGCGGGTGATTTTGGTCGGTCGCTCAAAGGCATCGGACTGAACATACTGGTGCGCGATGTAAAGGCCGAGGCCGCATTTTTGGCCGATGTCTTTGACATGCAGGCCCACAGGCTTTCGAAGGATTTCGCTATCATGACCTATCATGGTGAAGTCTTTCAACTTCACGCTGATCCGACCTACAGCGAAAACCCGCTTTTGTCGCTTCTGCCAGAGGCCGGGCCAAGGGGGGCAGGGGCCGAGTTCAGGCTGTATGAGACTGATCCCGAAGAAGCTGCCGCCCGCGCAGCAAAGCACCCCGATGCGATGGTTTTGCAAGCGCCCGCCGACAAGCCGCATGGATTGCGCGAATGCTATATCCTTTGCGCCAACGGCTATGCCTGGGTGCCAAGCCGCCGGATCTGATGTAGGGCTACCAGCCGTCTTGCTGCGGCAATCCATCGTCGATGGTATAGTAATCTCCTTTGTCGCCGACAAAAATATGTTCGCTTAGCTGGCCGCCCGTTGGCCCGTTCACCGCCCCGGCCTCAATAGAAAACGCGCCGGTGCTTGACCGGAAATAAAGGCTCGACCCGCAACCACCACAAAACCCGCGCCGCCCGCCGCCCGGCGTTTCATATTCGCTCAAATGCGCGCGCGAATGCCACTCCACATCTGTTTCTTGCGCATCGAATGAGGCCGAGAAATGCCCCGACAGCTTGCGGCATTGTGTGCAATGACAAGCGGTTATTTCTTTGGCCGGCCCCGGCAACGAAAAGCTGACAGCGCCGCAAAGACAGCCGCATGAAAGTGTCGCAGGCCGTTCGGCGGGCTTGGGCGGCGCGCCTGTTGGCGCATAATAGTCGCCCGCCTCATTTGTGAAGATATGTCTGGCTATCGAGAGCCCGGTCGGGCCGTCAAGAGCACCCGGCGCAATGGCAATGCGGTCTTCGCCATCGGGTTTGTAGAAAAGGCTTGCGCCGCAACCCCGGCAAAATCCGCGTTGGGCATGATCCGAGGAGCGAAACCATACAAGACCTTGATCGCATGTCAGCACAAACCGGTCTGACGGCACGGAACTGGCCGCCCAATAGTGGCCCGAGGCCTTGCGGCATTGTGTGCAATGGCAGGCGGTGACGGCCCGTAAAGGGCCGGTCGCGGTAAAGGCAACCGCGCCGCATAGGCAAGAGCCGTGATGTGAAACCTCGTCCATGCTGAGCCCTTTCAAATGAGTTAAAGCCTGCCGAAGACCGAGCCGAGGATAGCCGAAAGCCCGGCACTGTCTTTCGTGGTGAAGGCATCGGGTTGATCGCTGTCGATATCGAAGACGGCGATCAGCGCGCCCGCGCCGTCAAAAACCGGCAGCACGATTTCGGACCGGGTGGAGGATGCGCAGGCGATATGGCCGGGGAAAGCCTCGACATCGGCCACGATCTGCACCTCGCGCAAGCGGGCAGCGGCACCGCAAACCCCGCGCGAAAACGGGATGACAAGGCAGCCATGTCCACCCTGATAAGGCCCGATCTTCAAAAGCTCCGGGGCCGTGACCCGGTAAAACCCGGTCCAGTCGAAGCGATCATCCGAATGATGCACTTCGCAAGCGATCGTAGCCATCAACGCCACGGCATCGGTTTCACCCTTGGTCAGGCTGGCAATGGTGGCGGCCAGATCGGTGTAGTCAACTTTCATGGGGGTTCCTTTGGCGATATTCCGGGGCTCAAAGACGCTCAATCGCGATGGCGGTGCCCTCGCCACCGCCGATACAGATGGCGGCGATCCCACGCTTCAACCCGCGATGTTCAAGTGCCGCCAGAAGTGTGACGATGATCCGCGCGCCCGATGCGCCGATAGGATGGCCAAGTGCGCAAGCGCCACCATTGACGTTCATGATGTCGCGCGCGATGCGCAGATCTTGCATGAAGGCCATCGGGACGACGGCGAAAGCTTCATTGACCTCCCACAGATCGACATCCGAGGTTGCCCAACCCAGCCGGTCAAGCAGCTTGCGGGCGGCAGGGATTGGCGCAGTGGGGAAATCGGCGGGCGCATGGGCATGGGTGGTATGGCCCAAGATACGGGCGCGGATATTCAGGCCCGAAGCCTCCGCCGCTTGGCGTGAGGCAAGGACAAGGGCTGCAGCCCCATCCGAGATAGACGATGAATTGGCCGCCGTGACGGTGCCGCCTTCACGGAAAGCTGGTTTGAGCTGCGGGATCTTGTCAGGCCGAGCAAGGCCGGGTTGTTCGTCGTGAGTAACCGTGACCTCTCCTTTGCGGGTCGTCACGGTTAACGGCGTGATCTCACGCGCGAAGGCACCCGATTTTTGCGCAGCAAGCGCGTTTGACAAGGACGTCTGCGCATATTCATCTTGTGCGGCACGGCTGAATTGGAACCGGTCGGCGCAATCTTCGGCGAATGTGCCCATCAAGCGGCCCTTGTCATAGGCGTCTTCAAGCCCATCAAGAAACATGTGATCGATGACCTGACCATGGCCAAGCCGGGCACCACCGCGCATCTTGGGCAAAAGGTAAGGCGCATTGGTCATGCTTTCCATACCGCCCGCCGCGATGATGGCGGCACTTCCAAGCGCGATCTGATCGAAGGCCAGCATCGCGGCCTTCATCCCCGACCCACACATCTTGTTGACTGTGGTCGCGGGCACGTTTGGGCCCAGCCCTGCCTTGAACCCCGCCTGACGCGCCGGTGCCTGACCAAGGCCAGCGGGCAAGACGCAACCCATCAACACCTCCTCGATCTGCCCGGGGCCCGCACCCGCATCCACCATGGCGGCGGCAATTGCCTCCCCGCCCAGCGTCGTCGCTTCGGTTCCGGCAAAAACCCCCTGAAAACCGCCCAGCGCCGTACGTGCCGCGCCGCAGATTAAAACCTCATTCATCTGACCCGTCCTTTTGCCTGATGCAGCAATACCGAATGGTAAGGATTGGCGTCTAGTCTAGCGCAAACCATTGGGAAAAGAATTGGAGAGTGCTCATGAACCTTTCGTCCGAAATTATCGAAGGTGCGCGGG
>JBAUHP010000118.1:0-4422 GCA_049680345.1 Albidovulum sp.
CGACCCAGAGGGCGGCCAACAAAAGCGAGATGATCGCGTTCCACGATGCCATCGACAGACCCAACAAGCTCCACGCGATTTCGTCGCAACGGATCAGTGGGGCGGCCAGAATCTGATCAAGCAATTCTTCGGTGGAAATATTGGTCAGCGCGCTTGACGTGCAAGTTGTGGGTCCGGTCCAATAGCCTTGCTCGACGCCGCTGTGGTATATCCCTAAACATGCTGTCGTCAGGGCGGCCAGGGCACCAACCCAAGCCAGCTTTCGGATGCCGAAGATCCAGATAAAGACGCCTGCCGCGACGGCAACTGCATGTGGCCAGCGCTGCCAAAGGCACAGCTTGCATGGCGCATAGCCGAGTGCTTGGAAAAGAAATGCCCCCGCCAGCAAGACGAGCGAACCCGCAGAGGCCACAACGACAGTTTTCGTAACGGTCGTCATAAGTATTTCACCAAAAGAAACACTGCCACGGCCAATACCGAAACGGCACCGGCAATCAGGGTCATGCGCCGTTCAATGAAGGACAAAATCGCGGCGCCATAGCGACGCAAAAGCCAGGCAAGCGCGTAAAACCGTCCTCCGCGCGCGACGATTGCCGAAAGGATGAACAGCAAAAGATCAAAGCCGATGACGCCCGATAGGATGGTGACCACCTTCATTGGCGGCAAATGGGTCAGGCCCGAGGTTATGAGCAGCAGCAAAACCAACCACACGCTTCCCGAAGCGTCTGCCCGCAACGCTTCGAACGCGTCTAACTTGTTGTAGAACTCCAAGACCGGAACTGCGACATAGGTAAAGGCGTAATGGCCGATTGCCCAGCCAAAAATCCCGCCCAAGACAGAAGTCACCGATGCCAATGCCGCAAACCGCATGGCGCGTTCCGGTTGGGCTGCGCACATCGGGATAAACAGCACATCCGCCGGAATCGGAAAGAACGAGCTTTCGACGAATGATATCGTGCCAAGGGCAGCGGGCGCATGGCGCGAACGCGACCATGATAGTGTCCAGTCGTAAAGTCTGCGAAGCATGCCGTTTCAATGTCCTTTATAGCCTTGGCGCCATAGGCCACGGCCAATGGGGTTACGTCAAGCAGTCTAGCCTTTTCGTTGGCGTCATAACCCGATAAACTTTGCACTGTAATTGGTGGTCCGTGGGGCCTGGGGGGTGACTATGAAGTGGCAAGGCCGTCGTGGCAGCAAGAACATCGAAGACCGGCGCAGGATGGGGGCTGGCCGTGCCGGCGGTATTGGCGGCATCGGTCTGGTTGCGGTCCTGATCATTGGTTATTTCCTGGGCATCGATGTGTCGCCGTTGGTGAATGGCGGCGGATTGGGCGGGTCGACCATCCAAGGTGGCGGCGAAATAACCGAGGCTGACGAACGGGCTGCCCAATTCGTATCAGTGACTTTGGCTGATACAGAACAGATATGGACCGAGGTGTTTCGCAACGAATTGGGCTTGGAATATCAACCCACAACCCTTGTTCTATTCAAGGGAGGCACGCAGTCGCCTTGTGGCGGGGCCTCTGGCTCAACCGGCCCGTTTTATTGCCCCGGCGACAAGAAAGTTTATCTGGACACAGATTTCTGTGCGACCCTAAGCCAGCAACTGGGCGCGCGTGGCGATTTTGCGGCGGCCTATGTGGTTGCGCATGAGGTTGGCCATCATGTGCAGGGTGAACTTGGTATTTTGGGTCGGGCCAATGCCGCCCGTCAGCAGATGAGCCAGGCAGACAGCAACGATGTTTCCGTTCGGATTGAACTTCAGGCCGATTGCTTTTCGGGTGTATGGGCGCGTTACGCTGCCGAAAAACTGGGCACCTTGGAGCAAGGCGATATTCAAGAGGCTGTCGAGGCCGCAGCAAGGATTGGCGACGACACGTTGCAGCGCAATGCAGGCCAACGCCCGATGCCGGACAGCTTCACCCATGGGAGTTCCCAGCAACGACAGCGCTGGCTGGCGACCGGATACAAATCCGGCTCGATCAAGTCTTGCGATACGTTCAGCGCGGCAAACCTCTGACTTTTGAATAGGCCGGATTTAATGATCCGGCCTACGTGTTCTTGCTTGCAAGGGGCGTCAAGGCTCGGTAATAGCTTGCCGCGTGCCCGAGTGGTGGAATGGTAGACGCAGAGGATTCAAAATCCTCCGCCGAGAGGCGTGCGAGTTCGAGTCTCGCCTCGGGCACCAATTTTTACATTCCAACCGAACTGCAAATGTTGCGCTAAACCTCTTGCGGTTCGCGCGGCGATTCGTAAGCCATCATGCGTCGATTTCCAAAATGGTGACAGTTCGTCAATTTCATCACGATGTTGAGGGTTTTGTGGACGGAAAGGCGATTTTGATCCGGCCTAAATTATGGCCAATCCTGCCCTAAACCCGGTCGCATGTTTCCATATATTAAACAATCCAGCAGTCAATAGGCCCATTCTTGAGCGAGCCATTGTTGTGCCATGCAAAAATCGGCAAGAATTATACATAAAAATCAATAGCATATGGTTTTGGTAAGATTTCAAGCTGATGTCGTCGGCTCATACCAACGCGACCTTGCTGGCGCATCTGGCAACAGTTCCAGGGCGGAAATGCCATTTTTATGCCACAATTGCCAATGAAACAGAGGCTGCAATTTAGCATTCGGATAACCACGACACCGGAGATAGCCGGAGGTTCGGTTTCCGAAATCGGTTTTTAACCATCAACCGGTATTTTCCGGTAGCGACAAGTTTGTTTTATTAAAGGAATTGAATACGTGCCCTGCTTTACCAATGGAACGATGATTTGCACCCTGAAGGGTGAGCTTGCCGTCGAAACTCTGGCAGTCGGTGACCGCGTGGTGACGCGCGACAATGGTTTGCAAACAGTGCGACGCATTTCCCGTCTTGATATTGACTATGGCCAGTTGTCGGCATCCAAGCACTTGCAGCCCATGCTGATCATGGCCGGCGCTTTGGGCCACGGCCTGCCGGAGCGTGACATGCTGGTCAGCCCAAATCTAAGGGTTCTGGACCAACAGGGCACTGCACAAGGGGGCGAAAGCAGCGATGAACTGGCCTCTGCCAAAGACCTTTTGGACAACAATAAGGTGCGGGCCTGCTCGGTCTTGGGCGTGCGCTATGTGCATGTCGAGTTTCAGCGCCATGAGGTTGTGTTGGCAAACGGCGTTTGGGCTGAGTGCTTTCACAGCGATGACATTTCGCTTGGGGACAGCGGCAATGCGCAAATGGCCGAGCTTGATGAGATTTTTCCGAACCGGATGCGCCCCGTTGGTGCCGACGTTTCGACGACCTTGACCAAACAAACACCGGTTGGTGAGGCGCGGCCATAAACTGACATATCGGCATCGGTGAAGAATTGGCGCAGCGGACAGCGACTGGTGCAATTTTTAGGAGCTTTCGAATGTTTGTATTTTTAGTTGGATCTTGCCTCGTAACGACGATGACATTTGCTGCCATTTTGGGGGCACCCACAGGCGCGCGAATTGCGCTTTCAGACTCACGGCACAAAAGCCGCTAACCACTACCCTCAGTGTTGCGCGTCGAAAAAATACCGGTCAACGCGTCAATTGAGGCGTTTTGCCTTTGACCGCTGGTTACGCGGTACGCCTTGCATAGCCTTCGATTTTCAACTGATTACGGCCTGGCTGGTTGGTGCCAACCCTGAGATGTGTGGCCGGTATCCATCTTGATTAAGGTTCGGTTCGTCGAACGCGCTTGTTGATCTGCGCTTCATCGCTTTGATGACGGGATTTGCGGGATTGCCCGCGAAACGCCGTGAACCGCAGTCAAAACATAACTATTCCCAGATAGTGAACGCCATCCGCGCTGTGTCGTTGTGATGAGGCAGTGCCGCAAGTGGCATTGGTTGCGTCGTGTTTATTTTTCGCGACGAACTACCCTATGCAGTAACAGATTTCCGACATATAAATAGATATTGTGTGTGGGCGCATTCCGCGTTTCGGGCGGGGCGAAAGGCAAAGGGAGCGCGGCTGTTGAGGGGGGGGCGTCGATTGTATTTTGGGAGCGCCGTAAAGAAAGCCTCAGCGACGGACCCAGCCTTTGTGAAAACAGATGGGCGGCCCCTAGACCATGTCTGGCGCTTGCTTCTGGAGGTTGTGGTCTGCGGGGCGCCAGTTGATCTGAACATGAAGCTTAGCAGAGCTTGGCGCAGTCTCTTGCGAATTGAGCGTGATTGGGCATCGACAAAAAACAACCCATGCATGTGGCGCATGGTCTGCGGTGTGAATGGTATTGGTGCAGGTGGCGGGTCAGTATGGCGACATTAAATGGTACCACCGGTAACGATACGCTGAATGGAACGGCTACCGCTGATTCCATTAGCGGCGGCGGCGGAGACGATTCTATCGCCGGAAACGGTGGTGCGGATTCGGTCTTCGGGGGATCCGGAAACGACTCCATCGACAGCGG
>JBAUHP010000119.1:0-6102 GCA_049680345.1 Albidovulum sp.
GTTTATGAACGGCTCAAATAGGCTTGCGGGCCTAACGGCACGCCCGAAAGAGACAAGCGCTGAAGAAGTCCGGCGTGTGGATGACGTTGGAGAGGCTAGGGGGTTCCTTGATCGCACCCCTCGCAAGAAACCTGGCCGCAAACCCAGTCCTCGCACCCACCAGTTGCACCCGAAGGTTTTTCCGAAAGTAGGGGAGGCCATCGCTGCCGAAGCGGAGAAACTTGGAATCACCCAAGGCCAACTGATCGAACAGATGTGGGAACTCTACAGCTCTCAATGATGGATGACATCCTGCCCCTATGCTGGGAATGAAGTATGCTTGCATTTTATGCTAGCACTTGCTATATGACCTGATGAACAGCAAACACCGCAAGACCCTGGCCGTTGTCTTCACAGACCCGGTGTCCGGCACCGTCGAATGGTCGGCCATAGAGCGTTTGCTTGTCGCCGCTGGCGCACAGGTGATCGAAGGGCGCGGCTCGCGGGTGCGGTTCGAAAAGGATGGCGAGGTCGAAACGTTTCACCGCCCACACCCCGCCAAGGAAGCCAAACGCTATCAGGTGCGCGCCGCCCGCGCGTTTCTGGAACGGATCGGAGTGACGCCATGACCAATTCCATGACCTACAAGGGCTATACGGCTCGCATCGAGTATGATGACGAAGATGGAATCTTCACCGGACGCCTCGCCGGTATTCGCGATGGTGTCGGCTTCCATGCGGACACGGTTGAAGCATTGCGGGATGCCTTTCACGAAGCGGTCGAAGATTACATCGAAACCTGCGCAAAGGTCGGCAAGGAGCCGCAGAAGGCCTTTTCCGGCCAGGTTATGTTCCGTGTCGATCCCGAAGTGCATCGCAAGGCCGCGCTTGCAGCCGAGCTTTCCGGCAAGAGCTTGAACCAGTGGGCCGAAGAGGTTCTGGATCGCGCGGCGGGGTAGGGGGCCGTCATTCGCTGCGCCCTGCCGGAACTCATACAATGCGGGACTTAGCTGACTTTTGATTCATTCGGTCCAACAGCCGGTATCAACTCGTAACTGTGTATTCGGCGAAATTCGTTCGAAAACACGCAATGCAGCGAAAATCGGTAACGAGTTTTTGGGTCGCCGACGGCAGTATTGAGATCGCTATGGTATTTCGACGAACACAGATCTTTGGGTTATGTCTGGTTTGATTATCGCGGTCTTGGTTGGCTCCCGCGCACAAGCACGGGAGCCTTCTTCGTTAACCTAGAAGAACCCAAGTTTGTTGGGGTTGTAGCTGACCAGCATGTTCTTGGTCTGCTGATAGTGGTCCAACATCATCTTGTGGTTCTCGCGTCCGATGCCGGATTGTTTGTAACCTCCAAAGGCCGCATGCGCTGGATAAGCGTGATAGTTATTCACCCAAACACGGCCTGCTTCGATTGCGCGGCCCATACGGTAGCAGGTATTCATATCCCGCGACCAAACGCCGGCACCAAGGCCGTACATCGTATCGTTCGCAATTGCCAAGGCTTCTGCTTCGTCCTTGAAGGTTGTGACCGAAACGACCGGGCCAAAGATTTCTTCCTGAAAGACGCGCATGGAATTGTCGCCTTTAAAAATCGTCGGCTGGATGTAGTTACCGCCTGACAATTCGCCACCAAACTCCGCAGCTGCACCGCCAATAAGAACTTCAGCGCCTTCTTCACGGCCAATGGTGAAGTAAGACAGGATTTTCTCTTGCTGGGCGGTACTGGCTTGGGCGCCAACCATCGTTTCAGGGTCACGTGGATCACCGTGCTTGATCGCTTTCACACGTTCGATGACGCGCTCCATGAAGGCCTCGTAGATGTCTTCCTGCACCAAGGCGCGTGACGGGCAGGTGCAAACTTCGCCCTGATTGAAGGCGAACAGAACGAAGCCCTCGATCGCCTTATCAGGCCTAACTGGCCCGAAGCTGCATATTTGGGCATAATTTGGAACATCTACCGAACAAGTCTATCGTCTGAGTTCTGCAAATACAGAACCACCTCTTCAACCGGGAATTTGAAGCCACGCCCGTCAGCGACACGCTCAACGCTGATCGGATACTTTGGACGATTAGGATTGATTGCCGTGATGCGGAACATGTCACCGCGCGCCCTGAAGGTTTTGCCATAGTCGGACGGCTCTAAGCCGAATTGTGGCGCGAGCACCTCAAACATGGCCTTATCAGATGAATAGAGTGTCCCGTCTGCCATCGGGATGCCGACACGAAATCCAATATCAAAGCCGTTGCGCAAGTCAATATCGCTCAAATCGCCCCCTTCAACGGTCAGCCCGTGGGTTTCGGCGATGCCCTGACACGCCTTCAAGAGATCGCGACGGAGACGATCGCACATCGGCGGGGTCAGATTTCGAGGAGGTGGCACCTTTGCCTTGCTCGTACTTTCTTGGATCGGTTGCCGGGCAACTGTTTGCCCTGCCTTCCTCTTGTTCTTTTTCACATCAAGGCCTTTGCTTTGTAAACAGTGCCACGCGACACGCCCATGTCACGTGCTATTTCTGTGGGAGAGAGGCCTTTTGCAAGTTTGACTTGGAGAGCAGCCATATCAATCTTTGCGGTCCGCCCGCGGTAAACGCCACGCAGCTTGGCTGCGGCAATCCCCTCTGCCTGCCGTTCCCGCCGCAGGTTGGTTTCGAACTCGGCAAAGACCCCAAGCATGTCGAAGAAGGCCTTACCCGTGGCGTTTGAGGTGTCCACCGGTTGTTCGGTCGCGGCAAGATGCGCGCCCTTGCCCTTCAGCGCCGCAACGATGACCTGAAGGTCGCTGAGAGATCGGGCCAGCCGGTCGATCCGTGTCACGACCAGAGTTTCACCCGGATGGATGAAGTCGAGGATGGTTTTGAGCTCTGGACGCCCCTCAAGGCTGGCACCGCTCTTTTGCTCAGTCCTGACCATGCCGCATCCAGCAGCCTTCAGCGCCGTGATCTGAGCATCAAGGTTCTGATCTGTGGTTGAGGTGCGGGCGTAGCCGATTTTTGCGCTGGATGTGTTCATTTTGAGTGTGCCTATGACAATAGGTGTTCATTATATCGAAAGGCACCCAAAGTGAACAGGTTTTCACCTGTTTCACGTGTTCATCCGATACGTCAGGTAGGGTACACCCATAATAACAGCCCTCAAGCGACGGCTCGATCAAAGTCTATACGTTTATTCAGGTCGACCTCGAACCGGCCATAGGGGTTGATGTGAGAATAGATGAGCGGCGTCAGCCCCCGATGATCTTCTTTGGAGAGGCTGTTTTGCAGTCGTGGTTGCTGCAATACCGACTGCACCATGCGGGTGTTTACATAGACAAGTGACGACTGCAGCAAATGCAGGGCATGGGCTGAGGTCTCCTGATCGGTGATACGATTGGTTGCGATTTCACCGCCCTTCCCAAAGAAGACAAACCCGTTGGCGCTATTCCAGTTTTCAACAACATTCAGCCCCTCATTGATTTCTCGTCGAAAAGCTTCAGAGCGCAGATAGCGGCAGAGGAAGATCGTTTTGATGGCCCGGCCCAGTTCCGCCAGCGCTTTGTATGTTGGATGCATCACATCGGTGCGTGCGAAGCGTCGCAGGATCGCCTCGGGATCAGCCGTCCCGGTCTGCATGGCGGCTGCGTATTTTACCATTTCATCATATTGCCGTTCGATCTCATCCCAATCGATAACACCCGAGAGGATAGGTAGCAGGTTCGGAAGTTGGGCCCGCATCCCCGCATTTGGCAACGCTAACTTCTGACGCGCAATAGCCTTCAACCGCGGGGCCAATTCGAATCCTAGAAGATGACAGAAAGCGAAACCCACGACGCTCTGACCGTGGCTGTCTACATAATGTCGCTGGATTTCCATATCCGTACAGTGTCGTAAGACGCCCTCAATCATGGCTGCCACTTCGGAAGAAGAACATCGTTTGAGCTGGGAATAGATACAGGTTGTCTGGCGTTCCACGTGCCAATAAATCATGACGCCGCGCCCGCCGTAACGGGCATGCCATTCTGTCATTAGATTACGATCCCAAGCCCCAAACTTGGTTGAGTCTGACGCACAGGCCGTACCAGCGTCTCCCCAGACATCCGGATTGCGGATGGCCAAAGTAGCGTTCGCAACCCGTGCACAGGCCGCCTTCAAAGACGGTGGGTCGATATACCGGCGCCGAATGTGCAAAAGCTCATCATAGCTGACCCCAGACGTGGCTGACGCGACTCGCTTGAGACCGGCATTGGTACCAAGGCCATAAAGGCTAAGAAGAAGCCGGCTATCACGCGTTTCCCGTGGAAGGGCCTCTCTGCTGGCCGAGGTTTGGAACTGCTCCAGAAACCCTGTATCCAGAGCGGTTTCCTTCAAGACATCCAGCAGCCCTGTCATTGGCCAGGTTCGGGAAACCTCTGATTTGAGGGCGACAAGACCTTGCGGCTCCGGTGCTGGCGCGAATGGTGTAACCCTGATCCGATTATCGCCACGCCAGTTCAGCCTTACACCGGCATTCTCAGAAATTGTCGCATTCAAAAGGTGCAGCTCTTCTTCGAGTTGCTTCCGGACGCCCGCAATGAATTCCTGTGCATCTTGAGGCAGGTCAAGGCCTTTAAAATAAGCGTCTCGGCGCTCTTCAAAATCCTGAGGCAAATCGTCGTCCGGGTTGCGGTATTTGTCAGCCCCGACGATCCATATCTCTTTAGCCCGGATGCGCTCCCGAAGCTGGGTCAGAACACAAATCTCATAGGAGATGACATTCAGACGGCCGTGGTCGTCGACAACCGTATCCCGCCATTTGCCCGGAATGGTGCCCGTGGGGGCGCGTTCAGCGGGCATAAACCGACGCCCTTCTTTATTCCATCGCATGATAAGCCGTAAGGCCTCTAACATCGGCTGCCATGATCTATTGTTTGATCGAAATTCCAGGACTGAAAGAAGCGGCGGTAACATGCGCCGGTAGTGACTGGCATACGATCCGCGCATCACCTTTTGGATCCGCTGATCCAAACTCCCCTTGGCCTCGTATTCTTTAACCACCGCTTGAAGCTTGACGGCCCCGACAGCCGGATAGATCACATCCTCAACCACGCCTTTCGGTTCACTGAGCGCCGCTATGGCAATATCAACCAACAGGCGTTCCTTGCCGTGAACCGCACCGATGTCTGCAGCAATCTTCTGAACGACCTTGCGCCGTGACCGGGTGCCCATCCGATGGACAATCTCAAGTAGAAGATCGATCAGCCCGTCGGTCAGTTGCGCGCGCCGCTGCATGAGATAAATAGCCAAGAGGGCAAAGCGATGGGATTGCTCATGGCGACGCATCTCCGATGCCGTCTCTCCTTCAACCTGTCGAGCGATCCGCGAAAGCCATCTCCGATCAATGTGCACCAGCATGTCAAAAGGCAAATCCAGCCGTTGTAAAAACGCAAGCTTGGCCGATGCCGCGAGCACGTTCTCCAAGGTCGCAGCACCTACATCGTCTTTCATGCGCTGAAACCCGGTTGGGAGGAGTGGATCAGAAAGACAGGCGACGAGCGCAGAGGTGGTCTCAGGTGACAGACGCTCGGATATCTGTTGGAAAAGCGCGTCGCTAAACGCTTTTCGGGCTGAGCGCACAATCCGCCCCATAATCTTGTCAGAAGGGATGAAAACCGAATGCTGTCGTGACCAGCGATAGCCTTCGATAACCCAATCTTCAAAACTTGCGTCACGCCCACCAAGTGCGCTTTTGAGCCAATCCCGCAAGTTCTGACGATCGTTCTGCGTGGCTCGGTGAAATCCGAGGTGGCGCAAGATTTCAAGCTGGTGGCGTCGAACCGTATCCTTTGAGACATTGTAGGGCATCGCACCATCGAGCCCAAGCTGATCCCCGACATAATTACGTGCATCGTCGGGTATGTCGTCCAATTCTCCCGCGAAGTGTCCATGATCTCGAAAATAGAGAAGTTGCACGCCGACCCAAGCCCGAGATCCCTGATGGTAAGTCTCCAAAAACTCAAAATCAGAAAACGATAAGCTCCAGATCTCCAAAAATACGCGGTCTGACATCCAACCCTCCCAAAAGGGAGCAGTCTTCGGTGGTAAATATCAACCGTCAATTACATTGTTTGTTCTACTCTTGTTCCAAATTACGCCCAAAT
>JBAUHP010000120.1:0-2907 GCA_049680345.1 Albidovulum sp.
TGACGATCTTCTCGCTAGGGCTTTTGGTTGTCTTTCTCATCGTCCACTCCTCAGTGGTTACGATGAGCCAGAAACCCTCTCTTATCAAACTGCCCTATTTGGACCCATAGGCGCTGACTTCAGACAGTCTGATGACAGGCAGTGCCGGCCAGCTACGCTATATCCCCGTGCCCGGCGGCACTAAGCTGATGGGCGATATCGACGGCGACAGCTACGCCGATTTCGTCTTGCAGATCGATAACGTTCAATCGCTCTATTATACCGACTTCATACTTTGATTGCGCCTGCGACACGCTGACCGCCTCTGCACCCATCGCCATGGTTGCCTTGGCGCGCGCTTATCGCCATGATCGCGGCAATTGACGGGGGATAATATGCGGAAGTTTCTGGTCGTGCTAGATGATAGCAGGGAATGCCTCAATGCGATGCGTTTTGCAGCCCTGCGGGCGGCGCATACCGGGGCCGGGGTGACGATCTTATCCATCATACCGCCCGAGGAATTCCAGCATTTCATGGGTGTGGCCGACCTTATGCGGCAAGAAGCGCGCGAACGGATCGAGGCGCATTTCGAAGTTTTCGCGAAATGGATGCGCGACCGGCAAGGCGTTGATCCGGAACTTGTGATTCGTGAAGGCGAGCCGGTCAGCGAAATCTTGGCGCTTATCAACGAATCTCCCGAAATCGGCGTGCTGGTTCTGGGCGCAGGCACGGACAAAAGCGGGCCGGGCCCGATCGTTACCCAAATGTCGAAAACATCGGGCAACTTGCCGATACCGATCACCATCGTTCCCGGAGAGATGTCGAAAGAGCGGCTGGAGGCGATCAGCTGATCACATATTGCATTCGCAAATACCCGCCGCCCAAAGTTTAGAACCATTCCAAACCTTGACTTCAATCGCCCCAAAGCGCATATCCGACAAGAACCGTTGGAGAAGAACCATGTTCATCCAGACCGAATCGACCCCGAACCCGGCGACCCTGAAATTCCTGCCCGGCCAGACCGTGCTTGAAATGGGCACCGCAGACTTCCCCAATTCCGAGGCTGCACAAAAATCGCCCTTGGCGCGGCGCATCTTTGCCGCCGAGGGGGTGACGGGTGTGTTTTTCGGCACCGATTTCGTGACCGTGACCAAGGCCGAAGCGACCGACTGGAACCATATCAAGCCCGCCGTTCTTGGCGCGATCATGGAACATTTCCAATCCGGCGCGCTGGTGATGGAAGGCGGCGAAACGGCCGCAGGTGGCCATGCGGCACATGACGGCCCCGACGAAGAAATCGTCAAACAAATCAAGGAATTGCTTGATACGCGTGTACGCCCGGCCGTGGCCCAGGATGGCGGTGACATCACCTTTCACGGCTTTGACCGCGGGATTGTCTATCTGCATATGCAAGGTGCTTGCGCGGGGTGTCCTTCCTCGACCCTGACACTGAAGATGGGGATTGAAAACCTGCTGCGCCACTACATCCCCGAAGTGGTCGAGGTTCGGCCTGTTGCCGCCTGATCGACCATGCCCGAGCGCATGATTTTGGCCTTCGATACTTCGGCCGCGCATTGCGCGGCCGCTGTGCTTTTGGGGAATCGGGTGTTGGGCCTTGTGCATGAAGATATGGCCAAAGGTCAGGCCGAACGGCTGCTTCCCATGCTGAAGGCACTTTTGCATGACTGTGGCGCCGGATGGCACGATCTGTCGGCACTGGCGGTCGGTATCGGCCCGGGCAATTTCACCGGCGTGCGGATTGCGGTCTCGGCGGCGCGCGGGCTTGCGCTTTCGCTCAATATTCCTGCCCATGGTATCGGCGGCCTGGAGGCTTTGGCCCATGGCCAAAAGCGCCCGACCCTGGCGTGCATCGACGCGCGTCAGGGCCGGGTCTATCTGCAACGCTTCGCTACGACCGATGATGCGCCGATCTTGGCCGAACTGGCCGCCCTGCCTGCCGATCTTGCCATGCCCGGTTTGCAGGTTCTGGGCCACGGTGCTGCAGAAATCGCGGCAAGTCTGCACGCCGGTCTGGCCGCGCCCATCCAGCCAATAACCGTGGCCATGGCGCTGATCGCAAGCACACGCCCCACGCCTGCTGCCCGCCCCGCACCCTTGTATCTGCGCCCCGCCGATGCCGCCCCGTCGCGCGACTTACCGCCGGTGATTTTGCCATGACCCCCGATGAGATGGCCGAAATTCATCATGCGGCCTTCACCACACCCCGCCCTTGGCGCGCCGAAGAATTCGTGCAGATGCTGACCTCTCCGCTGTGCTATGTCGCCACCGCACCCGGTGGTTTTGCCATCGGGCGCTGCATCGCCGATGAGGCCGAATTACTGACCATCGCCGTGCGCCCCGACGCGCGGCGAAAAGGTGCGGGACGCCAGCTTCTGCACGCCATCTTGGCCCAGTCCAAAACCCGTGGCGCAGAGGCGCTGTTCTTGGAGGTGGCCGACGGCAACGCAGCCGCGATCGGCCTTTATCTTGGCTCTGGATTTCGCCTCGAAGGCCGCCGCCCCGCCTATTACAAAAGGGGTGCGGCCCCGATAGACGCGCTGATCTTTCGCAAGCTTTTGGATGACGTAAAGGCAGGCTCCGGATTGGGCGGATAATCTGACCAAACGGTCAATCCAGCCCCCGCAAACACCAGAATCCTGTTGACCGCAAAGGGCAACTCCGCCCTAATTGGAGTGATCCGGAAGAAATCGCCCCGCATGCGCGCGGGGGCGTCTGCAACTGGACCAGAAACATCATCAGGGAGCTTAAGATGAGCCTCATGCAAAAATTCCTCGGCGCGGCTGCCACGCTGGCGCTGACTTCGGGCGCGGCCCTCGCCGATCCGGCAATCATTTATGATATGGGCGGCAAATTCGACAAAAGCTTCAATGAGGCCGCCTATAACGGCGCGCAACGTTGGGCCGACGA
>JBAUHP010000121.1:0-5206 GCA_049680345.1 Albidovulum sp.
CCTCACGCCCGAGTATGGGAGAATAGGACCGAACAAGACGATCCTGTTGTTCCAGCGGAGCGGCTGTCGCCACCGGGGTCGGATCGGGGCGCGATACGAACCAGGCACCAGCCACGAAAACGGCCAGTACCAGAGTGAGTATCGCGAGCAGAAGAGTCTTTCGGTTCATATTGATATCCGTCGAAGTTGAATGAGAAGGACAAGGATCGCCCCGAACGTCAGCAGGGAGAGCAGAGGGATTGGCAGGCCAAGGATCAGCATCGCGTCATCGGTGCAGGATGGCCCGGACGCCGTGCAGGGGACGATCGGCGCCGGCACGATCCCTGCGTAAAGCAGGGAATGGTAAAGGGCGACGGCACCACCCAGAACCGCGAGCGGCGCGGCATAGCGCCAGATCGAGAGGTCGGCGCGCCAAGCCGCCACCCCGAGGATGACCGCGAGCGGGAACATGAAGGCACGCTGGAACCAGCACAGATTGCAGGGGGTCTGCCCCAGAACCTCTCCGATGAAGAGCACGGCAAGCGACGCGGACAAGGCGACGAACCATGCCGCGAAGAGGAAAGCTACCGGGCTCGCGGCGCGTGGCGTTGCGTCTGGGGCAGCAGTCACGCGCCGATCCTTTCGCGAAGATCAGTAACGATCAGTCTGGGTTCCTCGTCGTATTCGTAGATGCGGACAAATTCGCCTTCCGGATCGAAGAGAAGGAAGGACGACGTATGCCCCATCGTATAGCCGTCGGGCGCCGAGGCTTCCTCGATCTTCTGGTAGTAGATCTTGAAGGTCTCGGCAGTGCGTTCGATTTGGTCCGGCGGTCCGCTCAACCCAAGGATCCCCTGACCAAACTGGGGAACGTAGTTGGCCAGAGCACTTGGCGTATCCCTTTCCGGGTCAACCGTGATGAACAGGGGCTGGACGGCGGAATTTTGGGTGCCGAGCTCGTCCATGACCTGCGCGATGGTTGCGAGCCCCATGGGACACACGTCGGGGCAGTTCGCAAATCCGAAAAAGACGAGCATCCAGCGCCCTCGGAAATCCTCGTCGGTCTGCACCATACCGGTGTGGTCCGTCAGCTCAAAATCCGCGGTGAAACTCTCGGCCTCAGGATCAACACGCGCGGCGACCGGTCCCTGATTGCGTTCAGTCATCCAAAGCGTGGCTGACACCGCCGCAGCGACAACCACTGCCGACCAGAGAACTATCCGGACCTTCTTCATTGCTTGCGCTACCCACCTGTTCAGTTTGTCTGTGCGCGGGATACAAGCTACAGCAGATAGAGGTTCAAGCGAAAAGTTACTTTTTGTTGTCCGAAGTCACGCCAAAGTGAAACCTTTGTCTTTTCAATGGAGTTGTCTCTTCAGTAAGCTACAGTCTTTGTAGATTGAAGGATCGCACATGCTGGCAATTGGAACACTCTCGCGGAGAACCGGAACCAAGGTTCAGACGATCCGCTACTACGAAGAAATCGGTTTGATGAACGAGGCCGGAAGGACCGCAGGCGGCCAGCGCCGTTACTTTGAAAAGGACCTCGACCGGCTGGCTTTCATCCGGCACTCACGCCAGCTCGGATTTTCGCTCGACTCCATCCGGGAGCTGCTGGACCTCTCGGACAACCCGTCCCAATCCTGCGCGGAGGCGGATTCGATCGCGCGTCGGCAACTCCACCAAGTCGAACAGCGGATCAAGCGTCTGCAAGCGCTTAAGAAGGAATTGAAACGCATGGTCGCCGAGTGCGACGGTGACAGCGTTGCGGAGTGCAAGGTTCTGGAGGTCCTTCGAGACCATGCGGAATGTCTCACCGAGCACGACGAGATTGGGGCTTGAACGCCGCAATTGCCTATCCGCTGGCTGCTGTCGCGGAGATCAGCGGGTGTTTCGCCATCTGGGCGTGGTGGCGTCTTGGGGCATCACCGCTCTGGCTCGCACCCGGCATAATCGCGCTCGCGCTTTTCGGCTGGTTGCTGGCGCAGGTCGAAACCAGCGCAGCGGGCCGCGCTTTCGCAGCCTATGGCGGCATCTACATCGGGGCCTCCATGCTCTGGATGTGGTTCGTCGAGGGCGAGCGACCTGACAGATGGGACTTCATAGGGACGTCCATCTGTTTGATCGGTGCCGCGATTATTCTTTCGGTGCCCAGAGGGACGTAAATAAGCTATTTTGGATCTACAGTCGCTAGAGGTTCTATATATCTTATTGACAGCTGCATCCGAAGAGGGCGTTTCTGCCCCCTTTCTTAGAAATCGAAAGGTTTGCCAGTTCGATGGTCGAAAGCGAATTCAGCGGGAAGAATGAAAAAGAGCGCCAGACGCTCTGGATTGTTCTCGGTCTCAATCTCGCAATCGCTGCGGGGTTCTTCGCCACGGGAGCTATCGGCGATTCCAGCGCCCTGATCGCCAATGGTCTCGACAACACATCCGACAGCCTCGTCTATGGCATCAGCCTTCTGGCCTTGTCCCGGTCGTCGAAGTGGAAGCGGGGTGCCGCGAACGTATCCGGCGGATTGCTTCTGATCTTTGCGGTTGGCATTCTGATTGACGCTTGGCGGCGCTATGTCGGCGGTTCCGAACCGCTCGGAACTCTGATGATCGCAATGTCGCTGATCGCTGCGGTCGTCAACCTCGCCTGCATCTGGCTGCTCGGGCGACTGAAGGAACCGGACGTGAACATCCGGGCCGCCAACACCTTCAGCCTCAACGATTTCGCATCGAACGGCGGCATCCTGATCGCGGGCGGTCTCGTTTGGTGGTTGGGCAGCAACTGGCCCGACCTCGTTGTCGGGGTCGCGGTGGCTGGCATCGCGGCGTGGGGCGGCATAGGCATCCTGCGGGACGCGCATGACGAGCATCACAAGGCAGTTCACAATCACCAACCAGAATAGTCTCTCGCGTCGCGACAAGATAAAGGTTGAAGCTACAGTGACTGTAGAAACTATCATCTCTGCATAGTTGATTCTAGGAAACGCTCATGACCCCTGTTGACCCGCTGATTTCGTCCACGCCACTCTTGGATTTCAAGCATCCTTCACTTGCCACTCTGATCGCCGACCGGGGGTGGGGAACCTTGCCGCTGCATGATCGAATTGGTGCAATCTACGACTTCGTGCGAAACGAAATCGACTTTGGCTATAACCGCGCCGACGACATTCCTGCCTCCGAAGTACTCGAAGACGGGTATGGACAATGCAACACGAAGGGAACCCTGCTGATGGCGCTTCTACGCGCTGTCGGCGTAAGATGCCGCTTGCACGGCTTCACAATCCACAAAGCGTTGCAACGGGGCGTCGTGCCTGAACTGATCTATCCGATCGCACCCGCAGAAATCCTCCACTCATGGATCGAGGTCGAGACCGAGGCAGGATGGGTCGATCTTGAGGGCTTCATCCTCGACACACCCTTCCTGTTGGCCCTGCAGCGGTCGTTTCCCGAGACACGGTCCCTATGCGGCTACGGTGCCGGGACCGACTGCTTGAGCGCACCGCCAGTCGGATGGACGGGGGAGAGTACATATATCCAGAAGACCGGCATCGCCCGCGATTTTGGAACATTCGATAATCCTGACATGTTTTATGAGCACCATCGTCAGGCGTTTGGCCCCCTGCGCGACTGGATCTATCGGCACCTCATTCGCCATTGGATGAATGCCCGCGTCAGGGCGATCCGCGCTGGTCGTTTGCCAAGCGTTCCAGGGCTCAGCCGGCCAAACCACGGCCATGAGGAGGCTTCTCGTGCCGCATGATCATGCCCATATGGAGCCTAAAGAAGGCGACCGGCGGGTTGCCATTGCCATCTGGGCAAACGGCCTCCTGACGGTCGCGCAGATTGTCGGAGGGATACTTTCCGGCAGCTTGGCGCTGATCGCGGATGCCATCCATAACTTCTCCGACATGGCGTCGCTCGTCATCGCATTCGGCGCGCGCAAGATCGCGCGCCGCCCTGCCGATGCGAAAATGACCTTCGGATATGGCAGGGTCGAGATCGTCGCCGCGCTTATCAATTATACCTCGCTGATCATCATCGGCCTTTATCTGGTCTATGAGGGCGCGATGCGGTTTGTTGATCCGCCCGAAGTCGCGGGTTGGACCGTGGTCATCCTGGGCAGTGTGGCGCTGTTCATCGATACCCTCACCGCGTGGCTGACCTATTCGATGCAGAAAGGCAGCGTGAACATCCGGGCGCTGTTCCTCCACAACCTCAGCGATGCGCTGGCGTCTGTGGCCGTGATCGTCGGTGGCGTTCTCATCCTTCTCTACGATGTCCGCTGGGTTGATCCGGCGATCACCATCGGGATTGCCGCCTATATCCTCTGGCTCGCCTTCAGCGAGATCGGTGGCCCGATCCGCACCCTGATGTTGGGAAGCCCGCCCGATATCGACACGGACAAGGTTATCGCGGCCGTGGAGGACGTGGACGGAGTCGAGGAAGTTCATCACGCACATTTCTGGCAGATGCAGGAGCATCGTGCGGCGCTCGATACCCACGTCGTAATCGCCGAGGACCGCTGGGATGACCTCGAAAACATCAAGACGGCAATCAAGACCCGCCTCGACGAGGAATTCGGGATCGACCACTCAACGCTGGAGTTTGAACGCTCAGCGACCAAACATCGGGACGCACACAGGTATGGTCATGGGTGACCTCAAAACCGTGGTTCTCGTGCTGGGTTGTGCGGCCAATCTGTTGCTGGTCGCGGGTATACTCTGGTCCATGTTCCAACCGGAGCGACGTGTCTGGCCGCCGATTCACTCTACAGGAGCCCACAAGATTGTCGTCTGGGGACTTACGTGCGTCGGCTTCGGATCTGCCATCGTTTTGGCTCTGCTAGAATGGGGTGAGCTCGACTTCCCATGGATCATACGTTGGGGTCTAGGGCTTTGTCTGATCGTTCTGGGCAATGCCGTTGTCTGGTCCGGTGTGATGCAACTTGGGATGGCGGCGACGAGTGGTGATGAAGGCGTTCTGCGGACCCGTGGCCTTTACCGGTTCTCCCGCAATCCTCAGTATGTGGCTGACATGGCGATCCTCATCGGGATCGGACTGCTCTCCGCCTCGATCCTCGCGTGGCCAGTGATTATCACCGGCGTTACTGCATTGGCACTCGCGCCCTTCGCTGAAGAGCGCTGGTTGATTGATCGCTACGGGGACCCATACCGAGGCTACCTCCGCACAACCCGCAGGTTTCTCTGACAGCATAAGGACAGCTGATCTCACGG
>JBAUHP010000122.1:0-37434 GCA_049680345.1 Albidovulum sp.
CGGGCGGCTGTGCCAGATGCTGCCCCACACGTTCAAGTGCGCCGTAAATCCCGCCGTCATAGGCCCCGGTCACGGTGGTACGGGCCATCAGCCGCACATTGGGCAGGCCCGCCAGTTCGGCCAGCACTGCCTTGGCCCAAATATGGCCGGGTTGACCGCCAATCTCTTCCACCTCGGCCAAAAGCCGGCCGCCCATGCGCGCGTCTTCTTCGGCCAAGATCACATCCGCCCCGGCGCGACCTGCGGCCAAGGCCGCCATCAGCCCGGCAGGGCCAGAGCCCACGATCAAAAGATCGCAAAAGGCAAAGGCCTTTTCATAGGCCTCATCGTTATGCTGGCCCGACAATGCCCCAAGGCCCGCCGCGCGGCGGATCACCGGCTCATACAGTTTTTCCCAAAAGCTGCGCGGCCACATGAAGGTTTTGTAGTAAAACCCCGCCGACAAGAAGGGCGAGATCAGATCATTCACCGCCATCACATCGAAGGCCAGATGCGGCCAGCGGTTTTGGCTTTTCGCCTCCAACGCTTTGTGGATCTCTACTTGCGTGGCGCGCAGATTGGGCACCTGCGTGGCCCCTTTGCCGACAGTGACCAGCGCATTCGGTTCTTCCGACCCTGCCGTCATCACCCCGCGCGGGCGGTGGTATTTGAACGAACGGCCGAACAGTTTTTGGCCGCTGGCCAGCAGCGCCGAGGCAAGTGTGTCGCCCTCAAACCCGGTATATTCGCGACCGTCAAAACGAAATCCGACCGGCTGATCACGGTCAATAAGGCCTTTGCCCGCAATCCTCATGCCGTACCCTCCGGCCCGGTCTTAGGCGTTTTTCTTTTGGTCGGGGCGCGGGCTGCTGGCTTCATGCCAACCGCATCGGGTGCGACCATCCGCACCTCAAGCACCGCATGCGTCACAGTGTTGCGCAACACTTCCAGCCAGCTGGCGCAGCCCATATCGTGATACCAAAGATCGCGCGTCTCACCCGCCGGATTGTCGCGCAGATGCAAGTAGTTGTCCCAAGCCTCGGGCCCAGCGCCTTCGCCGGGCCGGGTCAGATAATCCGACGCACCATAGTAGTAAAACTCGCGCCGGTCGCGGGGGCCGCACAGGGGGCAGTTGATGCGCATGTCAGTCCCTCAATGCAAGTTATGCTGTGACCCGGTGCCTTCTTCATCCAGAAGATGGCCGGTGGTGAAACGGTCAAGCCGGAAGCGGCGGGCGTATTCGTGGGGCTGATCGGTGGCCATCAGATGCGCCATGCACCAGCCCGAGGCCGGAATCGCCTTGAACCCCCCGTAGTTCCAGCCGCAATCCAGATAAAGCCCCTCGATATGGGTCTTGTCGATGATCGGAGAACCGTCCGGCGTCATATCCATGATCCCGCCCCAACTGCGCAAGACCTTGGCCTTGCCAATCATAGGCATCAGGGTCATGCCCGCCTCCATCACATGTTCGACCATAGGCAGATTGCCGCGCGCGGCGTAAGAGGCGTAGAAATCCAGATCGCCGCCAAAGACCAGCCCGCCTTTGTCGGACTGGCTGATATAAAAATGCCCCATGCCAAAGCTGACGACATGGTCGATCACGGGCTTTAGCCCTTCCGTCACGAAGGCCTGCAAGACATGGCTTTCCACGGGCAAGCGCATCCCGGCCATAGCCGCCACCTGCCCCGAGCGGCCCGCCGCAATCATCCCGACTTTCTTGGTGCGGATCGGCCCGCGCGTGGTTTGTACGCCGGTGACTTTGCCGTCCACGATATCAATGCCCGTCACTTCGCAATTTTGAATAAGATCAACGCCGCGCTGGTCGGCCCCGCGCGCATAGCCCCAGGCCACAGCATCATGGCGCGCACTGCCGCCGCGCCGGTGCAAAAGCCCGCCATAAATCGGAAAGCGCGTCTGCTCAAAATCCAAATAGGGCAGATGGCGGCGCACGCCTTCGCGGTCCAGCAGCTCGGCATCATCGCCTTGGTTGATCATCGCATTGCCACGCCGCGCGAAAGCATCGCGCTGCCCGTCGCTGTGGAACAGATTGATCAAACCGCGCTGCGAATGCATGACGTTGTAGTTCAGATCCGCCTCCAACCCTTCCCAGAGTTTGAGCGAATGGCTGTAGAATTCCTGATTGCCCGGCAAAAAGTAATTGGCGCGTACAATGGTCGTGTTACGCCCGACATTGCCGCCGCCAAGATAGCCCTTCTCTAGCACCGCGATATTGGTGATCCCGTGGTTTTTGGCGAGGTAATAGGCCGTGGCCAAACCATGCCCACCGCCACCAATGATGATCAGATCATAGGCTGGTTTCGGCTCGGGCGAGCGCCAGGCGGGCGTCCAGCCCTTATTGCCGAATAGACCCTCGGTGAAAACCTTAAGTGCTGAATAGCGCATGCCCCGCCCCTCCTGCGCCTTGTTCACTTTGCACTGACCATCGCGCGGCGCTTTTTACATTCATGCGATGCCAGCGCCAAAAGGCCAAGCTTTTTTGCGACAATTTCGCGTCGCTATGGCCCGCAAAAGCAATTAGGGCCGCTTTTGCGGCCCCAATTACGCGTCTTTTGGTTATTTCAGCGAAAGGCCCTGTTCAAAGACCTTTTGAACGGTAGGCCTGCGCCACCCGCCCGATTGACACCACATAGGCCGCAACGCGAAGGTCTTCGACATCGCCACGCCCATGCCAGACCTCGCGCATCGCCTGATAAGCGCCGCGCATGGTGTCATCCAAGCCCGAACGCACCAGTTCCAATTCGCCGGCACCGCGCAAGTATTTGGTCTTGAAATCGGGCGACATCGTCCAGCCAAGCCCCTTGTCTGACGAGAGCCGCTCCAGCTCATTCACCAAAAGCTCGTGGCGGTGTTCTTCTTGGCGGCGCTGCATGCGGCCAAAACGGATATGCGACAGGTTCTTGACCCATTCGAAGTAGGAAACCGTCACACCACCGGCATTGGCGAACATGTCGGGAATGATCACAATGCCTTTTTGGCGCAAAATCTCATCGCCACCAAAGGTGATCGGCCCGTTCGCAGCCTCGATGATCAGCTTCGCTTTGATCTGCGCGGCATTCTCTTTGTTGATGACACCTTCCATCGCCGCCGGGATCAAGATGTCGCATTCTTTTTCAAGCACCTTGGCACCGTCTGCGGTGAAAGTCGCACCGGCATAGTCCTTGATGCCGCCGGTTTTAATGATCCATTGCCGCACGTCTTCGACATCAATGCCTTTGTCGTCGATCAAGGCACCGTCGCGTTCAATGATGGCCGTGACCTTCGCGCCATCCTCTTCCGACAAGAACTTTGCCGCGTGATAGCCCACGTTGCCCAAGCCTTGCACAACCACGGTCTTGCCTTCCAGATCGCCGCTTAGATGCGCCTTGGCCGCATCTTCGGGGTGGCGGAAGAATTCCTGCAACGCATATTGCACCCCGCGCCCGGTCGCCTCGACCCGGCCCTGAATACCGCCTGCATGCGGCGGCTTGCCGGTCACGCAGGCCTTTGCGTTGATGTCTGTCGTGTTCATCCGCGCAAATTGGTCGGCAATCCAGGCCATTTCGCGTTCGCCCGTGCCCATATCCGGGGCCGGGACGTTTTGTGCAGGATGGATCAGATCGCGCTTGATCAATTCATAAGCGAAGCGCCGGGTGATCAACTCAAGCTCATGCTCTTCATATTGACGCGGGTCGATGCAAAGGCCGCCCTTTGATCCGCCAAAGGGCGTTTCAACCAAAGCACATTTATAGGTCATCAGTGCCGCAAGAGCTTCAACCTCATCTTGGTTGACGCTCATCGCATAGCGGATACCGCCTTTGACCGGCTCCATATGTTCCGAGTGGACAGAGCGATAACCGGTGAAAGTCTGGATCGAACCACGCAAGCGCACACCAAAGCGCACCGTATAGGTCGAATTGCAGACCCGGATCTTTTCTTCCAGCCCCGGCGACAGATCAAGCAGACCTACTGCGCGCTTGAACATCAAGTCCACTGATTGCCGGAAACTCGGCTCGGCGTTGCCAATCATCGACATTGCTTCCTCCCTAACTGCAAATACCTAAGGAACATCCAGCAGCGTCCCGCAGTACTGACGCTGCAAATCTCTTCGCGATGCACCCTATGCATCTTTGGTTACAAAATTACTTCCGTTACACAAGGCCAGAGTGACAGAATGATCAATCGGCATAACCCGGTCGCCACGACGTGAGGCTGCGTAGGAACCTTTGCGCGAATCCATGTGCGATTCTGTCTGGCAGCCCGCCCGCACTGCGGCTGACGCCCGCCCAAAGGCTGCGACTTGCCACCAAGTTGGGAACAATCCGCTGGTCAAGCACCGATTGTCTGCGCTTTCAGGCACTCCAGACAAACCGGCCGTGGATTGCCACAATTTCGCCCCAACCCTTCGCATAACTATCTGGTCATATGCATTTGAAAAGCCGGGTCATGCTCAAAGATTTCATTGGGCTGAGTGCGATGGCAGCAGAAAGGGTGCGAGATGTCGGGTAAAGAATTGCCAAATGGGATGCGTTCCGTCGTAGCCGAAATTATGGACCACTGCAAAGGCAGATTGGGCAAGTTTCGACGCGAGGAAGACGGCTCCCTACTGATCTTCGGGCTTTTTTGCCTGGTCATGATGATGTTCCTTGCCGGGGCCGCACTTGACCTGATGCGCTACGAAGAACGCCGCACCACTTTGCAAAACACCGTCGACCGCGCGGTTCTGGCCGCAGCCGACCTGCGCCAGACCCTGCCGCCCAAAGAGGTGGTGAAGGATTACTTCCGCAAAGCCGGCCTCAAGCCACCGAGCGACAGTGACATCGTGGTTAATCAAGGTACGTTCAACGAATGGCGCACCGTGCAGGCCAACGTATCCGAAGTCATGCCAACCTGGTTCATGCGCATGGTCGACATCCAGACAATGACACCCATCGGATCGGGCACCGCTGAAGAGCGGGTCGGTCAGGTCGAAATCTCGCTTGTACTTGACGTATCGGGCTCGATGAATTCGAACAACCGTCTGACCAACCTCAAACCCGCCGCAAGGGCATTTATCGACCAGATGTTCGACACGGTCGAGCCGGGCAAGCTTTCGATATCGCTTATCACCTATTCCACCCAGGTATCTGCCGGGCCAGAACTGCTGCAGTACTTCGACGTGACCAATGAACACAACGATTCAAGCTGTCTCGAATTCAACAGCGGTGATTTCAACACCACAACGATGTCGCCTTCGGGATCTGGCCGCACTTATAAACGCAATGGGCATTTCGATCCGTTCTACCGGACCTCGAACATTGACAGCAGTGGCCTTTGGAACTGCCCCAAGGATGCAAACGAAGCTTATCGCCACATACTCGCCTATTCGGGCAGTCGCACGGCGCTGAAAAACGCGATCAATGCGTTGCAAGCTGAAGGGAACACCTCGATTGACCTCGGCGTGAAATGGGGGGCCGGTTTACTTGATCCGTCCATGGCCCCTGTCGTGCAAGCCATGATCGCTTCCGGTGATGCACCTGCCGCCTTCAGCGATCGGCCCTATGCCTATAATGACAATGAAGCACTTAAGGTCATCGTTGTTATGACCGATGGTGTTAACACCACGGAATATAAGCTCGACTCCGATTATGATCATGGCGACAGCCAGATTTGGAAGACGAGTTCATACTCCGGCTTGGATCAATATTCATTCTATGATCCCAATCGCACGAGCAGCAGCAAATATTACTCCATGCGGACCGACAGCTGGCGCACCGCACCCTACGGCTCGAACCCGCAGCGCATGACCTGGCCTGAAGTATGGGAAGCTATGTCGCTCCGCTATGTCGCCGATTACATAATCTACCCGATCTATGGCTCAACCGAGCGCAACAGATGGCGGGCAGGTTATAGCAGCTCGAAAACCTCCAGTTACGTCTCTTCGCAAAAGAATAGCCAGACGCTGGCGGCATGTTCGGCTGCGAAGGCCCACAAGAACGTCAAGATATTCACGATTGGCTTTGAAGCACCATCAGCCGCACGGACATTGCTGAAAAGCTGCGCCTCTTCGCAAGCGCATTACTACGATGCTGCTGGCGTAGATATCACAACTGCGTTTTCATCGATCGCTTCGTCGATCAACAAGCTGAGGCTGACGCATTGATATGGCAAACCTCATGAAACCCATGCGCCGCTTTTTCCGACGTACCGCAACCGACGAAAGCGGGGCTGCAACAATACCTTTCGTGTTGTTCTTCCCCCTTTTCCTCACCTTGGTAATGGGGTCGCTGGAAATGGGCATGATGATGCTGCGGCATGTGATGCTGGAACGTGCGCTTGATCTGACAGTCCGCGATCTGCGTCTTGGTAACTGGACACCCGATCCGAATGGGGCCAGCCCAAGTGATCAGCTAAAGGTACGGATCTGCAACAATGCGGGTATTTTGCCCAGCTGTACTTCGGCCATGCTGGTCGAACTGCGGCCGGTGTCAAAAACCACATGGCAGCCGCTGTCATCAGGGCCAACCTGTGTTGATCGCAGCCAAACCGTCCAACCGGTTACCGCATTTGACCAAGGTGGCGGCAACGACATGATGTTGGTGCGGGCTTGTATAAAGGTGGACACGATGTTCGTGACCACCGGTATGGGTTTCGGTTTGCCAAAAGATAACACCGGGGCCTATGCGCTGGTGTCGACCACGGCATTTGTCAACGAACCGCGTCCGGGATCTTGATCATGAATATTATGCATAAATTTAGATATCAGCTTAAATCCTTCGCAACCGACCAAGGCGGATCAATGCCCGCCGAAGGGATCATGGCTGCGACCTTCCTGATCTGGTGGTACATTGCATCCTTCCAGTTCTTTGATGCCTATCGTCAAAAGAACATCAACCTCAAGGCCGCCTATACCGTCGCTGACATGCTGTCGCGTGAAACCGGGCCGGTCCCGGGAGATCCCAACAGCACCATAGTCAACGCGGCCTATGTGCAGGGCCTCAACACGGTTTTCGACTATCTGACCTATTCCAACAAACCAACCTGGGTACGGGTCACCAGCGTTTACTGGGATACTTCCCAGCAAAAGTACCGGGTTGACTGGACGGCCAATTCCTCGGCCGGGCATCCAGTGATGACGACGCCGGTTTTGCAAAACTATGCCAACAGAATTCCGGTTCTGCCGGTCGGCGATACGATCATATTGGTTGAAACCTTCATGGCCTATGAGCCGATGTTTTCGCTGGGCTACACAGCCGCCGACGGCAGTCAGCATTGGGGCGGCGACCCCACCGGAGCAGGGCAAAACTGGCTGCAAGCGCAGTGGTACACGACCTTCATCACCACGGCCCCACGTTTCGCATCATGCATACCTTGGGAAAACGGTGGTTGCGGGACTGACAACAACGGCAATTGGGTCAACCCCGATATAACCGACCTTCCAACCGATTCTGACGGCACCTGACACACGCCTTGCGATAAGCCCGATACGATTGGGTCCAATGACATAAGCCGTCCCTTGTCGGGCGGCTTATGCCATTCAAAACCATAATAAAATACCAGTGCGGCTTCGATCAAGCCGCCAGCGCCTTTCGGGCAAGATCCAGATAAATCGCTTCGATCTTGGCCATCGGCAGACGCCCGCCTTTGCGGTACCAGTTGGTGACCCCGGTCAAAAGCGCGATCAGCGCCATCGTGGTCACCCGCAAATCCGCCAAACGAAACACCCCCGCAGCCGCCCCTGCCGCCAAGACATCCTCCAAACGGCCCTCATAAGCCCGGCGCAGGTCTTCAATGGCGGCGAAATTGTCAGGCTCCAGATTTCGCAACTCCATATAGGCAACAAAAACCTGATCGACGCGTTCCAGGTGAAAGCCGATATGATGGCGCACGAAATGGTCAAGCCGCAGATTGGCATCCCCATCCGCCGGGGCAGTTTCATCGTAAGAGGCCAGAAGCTCTTGCATATGCTGGCGCATCAGATCGAACAGCAGGCTTTGCTTGTCGGGTACATAATTGTAGAGCGCCCCCGCTTGCACCCCCACCTGGGCCGCAATCTGGCGCATGGAAACGGCGGCATAGCCATGCCGGGCGAACAGCGCGAGGGCCGCCGCGCGGATACGCGGGCGAGTGACATCAGCATTTGATCCCGAGGTGCGCGCCATGGCGTCAAAGTATATGAACGATCGTTCAATATAAAGCCTGCAATCTGAATTGCAGTCGCGCGGGAACCCGCCTTGCCTATTGACCAGATTCGGCGCTAGGCTGCGTGACCAGCCAAAATCGGACGGCCCATGCGTACGCGTTTTTTCCTTAGTTTATTACTGCTTGCTGGCCTAGGCGCCTGTACGGAATTTCCCACGCCCGATGCCACGCCATCTCAGGCGGCACAACTTGCGCCCTACCCCACGCTTTTGCCCTTTGGCCCCCTTACAGCTGCCACTGCCGTAAGTCCGCCGATCGTTGACCCCGCGGTCGAGCTTGAAGCGCGCGCCGCGGCATTGCGCCGCCGCGCGGCGTGGCTTGACGCGCAGCCCCCTGGCTAAGATAACGCCGCTGCGTTGCAAGGCACGGCGTCATAGGCTAACACCGCCGCGACCCAGTTATTCACCGCCTTTTGCCAATGGCATCGCCCTTCAAGACGATCAAGGAGACTTCCATGCCCAAACCCTTGCGACTTGGCATTGCGGGCCTTGGAACCGTAGGCGCAGGTGTTGTCAAAATCGTCACCCGCCACGCAGCCCTTCTGGAACGCCGCGCAGGACGCCCGATTGAGATTACCGCAGTCTCGGCCCGCTCGCGCAAAAAAAACCGCGATATTGATCTGTCCCCCTATGCTTGGGAAGACGATCCTGTCGCCCTTGCCGGGCGCAAGGATGTCGATGTTTTGGTTGAGGTCATCGGCGGCTCTGACGGCCCGGCGAAAGAGGCCACCGAAACCGCCATTGCCAGTGGCAAGGATGTCGTCACCGCAAACAAAGCGCTTTTGGCCCTGCATGGTCAGGCCTTGGCCGAAGCCGCCGAAGCCAAAGGCCATGTGATCCGCTTTGAGGCCGCAGTTGCAGGCGGCATCCCGGTGGTCAAAGCGTTGACCGAGGGGCTTGCGGGCAATGAAATCCGCCGGGTCATGGGGGTGATGAACGGTACGTGCAATTACATCTTGACGCGGATGGAAAGTGCCGGCCTGCCCTATGCCGATGTCTTTGAAGAGGCCCGACAGCTTGGTTATCTTGAGGCCGACCCAAATCTTGACGTGGGCGGCATCGACGCGGGCCACAAGCTTAGCTTGCTGGCCGCCGTTGCCTTTGGCACCCGCGTTTCATTTGACAAGGTTGAGCTGGAAGGCATTGGCCGCATATCGATAGACGATATCCGCCGCGCCGCCGATATGGGTTACCGGATCAAGCTGCTTGGCGTGGCACAAATGACCGGGCGCGGGCTTGAACAGCGCATGTCGCCCTGCCTTGTCCCCGCCGACAGCCCCATCGGTCAGTTGGAGGGCGGCACCAATATGGTGATCCTTGAAGGCGACAGTGTCGGCCAGATCGTGATGCGTGGCGCCGGTGCTGGCGAAGGCCCGACCGCCAGCGCAATTTTGTCGGATGTGATCGACATCGCCCGTGGCACCCGCCTTTCAACCTTCGGGCAGCCTGCCGCGACGCTGACCACGGCAACACCAGCCAAGGCCACGGCCCCGGCACCCTATTATCTGCGCATGGAACTGGCCGACAAACCCGGAGCCTTGGCCAAAGTCGCCACGATTTTGGGCAATGAGGGCATCTCTATCGACCGGATGCGCCAATATGGCCACGAAAATACCAGCGCCCCGGTGCTGATCGTCACGCATAAATGTACCCGTGACGCGGTGAAGCATGCCTTGGCGCATCTGCCCGCGACGGCGGTGGTTGTGGGCGAGCCGGTAGCCATACGTATCGAAGCGGTTTGACCGGCCTTGCCAGGGAGCGTTGCCGAGGCCGCTGTAATACCAAAGAATGAAGCGTAATAGAGCAAGGCTGGCCGATCGTGCCGCTTAACCCTTGCCCACACCGTAGCCGAACGGCTAGATGCAGGGCAAATCGACACGGACAAGGATAAAACATGGCCGATCCGCAGGAATTTCACGACCGTATGCTCTCATTGGGCCTTGCCCGCGTCTCCGAGGCTGCCGCACATGCCTCTGCCCTCTTGATCGGGCGGGGCGACGAAAAGGCCGCCGACCAGGCTGCGGTCAATGCGATGCGTGACCAGCTTAACATGCTGGACATCAAAGGCACGGTTGTCATTGGCGAGGGCGAGCGGGATGAAGCGCCGATGCTGTTCATCGGGGAAGAGGTCGGATCAGGCAATGGGCCTGAGGTTGATATCGCCCTTGACCCTTTGGAAGGCACGACGCTGACCGCCAAGGACATGCCCAATGCGCTGACCGTTATTGCCATGGCGCCGCGCGGCACGCTGCTGCACGCGCCTGACGTTTACATGGACAAGCTTGCCGTCGGCCCCGGCCTGCCCAAAGATGTGGTCAGCCTTGACATGTCACCGACCGAGCGGATTTTGGCGCTGGCTGCGGCCAAAGGCTGCAAGCCCACCGATATTACCGTCTGTATTCTAGAGCGCCCGCGCCATGAGGCGATGATTGCCGAAGTTCGCGCCACGGGGGCTGCAATCAGACTGATCACCGATGGTGACGTCGCCGGGGTAATCCACTGTGCAGAATCTGATATCACCGGCATTGATATCTATATGGGTTCCGGCGGCGCACCCGAAGGGGTTCTTGCGGCCTCCGCGCTCAAATGCATGGGCGGGCAGATCTGGGGGCGGCTTTTGTTCCGCAATGACGATGAACGTGGCCGGGCCGCCAAAGCCGGGATCAAAGACCTGAACCGCATCTATTCGCGCGATGAGATGGTGACACGCGATGTGATCTTTGCCGCCACCGGGGTTACCAACGGCTCTATCGTGCAAGGGGTCAAGCGCGAACCCGGCTTCATCCAGACCGAAACCATTTTGATGCGTTCAAAAACCGGATCGGTGCGGCGGATGATCTACCGCAATCCGGTGAAGTGACCAAAAGCGATGCCGCGCGCCCTTATCTTGATCGATATACAACAAGGGTTCGACAACCCGGTTTGGGGCGCGCGCAACAATTTGCAAGCTGAGGCCAATGCAGCCCGGCTGCTGGCAAGCTGGCGTGCGAATGGCGCGCCGGTTTTTCATATCCGACACCAAAGCCAGACCCCCGGAAGCCCGCTATCTGGTCAAGGCGCTGAATTCAAACCCGAGGTCGCGCCGCAAACCGGCGAGCCGGTCCTTACAAAAACCGTGAACTCCGCCTTTATCGGCACCGATCTTGAGGCCCGTTTGCGCGCTGCCCGCATCTCCGATCTGGTCATCTGCGGCCTGACCACGCCGCACTGTGTTTCAACCACCGCCCGTATGGCAGCCAATCTTGGCTTTTCGGTCATCTTGGCCGTGGATGCCTGTGCGGCGTTTTCGGCCAATGCCGATATGTCATGGCGCCCCGGTGCCCCTGCCCTCGACCCGCAAGCAATCCATGATTTTGCCGTGGCCCATCTGCACGGCGAATTTGTCACCGCCCGCCTAAGTGCAGATATTCTGGCCGATGGATCATGACCGCTTTTTTGGGCGTTGAAACCTCGATCACCGGTCGCCGCTGGATTGGCCCCTCGATCGAGGCGGACCGGCTGGCCGAAGCGATGGAGCAAGAAACCCGCCTGCCCCCGGCCCTTGCCCGTGTTCTTGTCGCGCGTGGGGTGGAACCGGCGGATGCCGCACGGTTTTTGGAACCGCAACTGCGCGATCTTTTGCCCGACCCGCGTAGTCTCAAAGACATGGGCACCGCAACCGCCCGCTTCCTGAGCGCCGTAAAGGCCCGTGAACCTATCGCGATCTTTGCCGATTACGATGTCGATGGTGGATCCTCGGCGGCCTTGCTGATCATCTGGCTGCGCGAAATGGGGCACAGGGCGACACTTTATATTCCCGACCGCATCGACGAAGGCTATGGGCCCAATGCCCCTGCGATGGCCGAACTTGCAGCCGTGCATGATCTGATCATCTGTGTGGATTGCGGCACGCTTAGCCATGATGCGATCGCCGCTGCCACAGACGCAGATGTCATCGTGCTTGACCACCATCTGGGCGGCGAGACCCTGCCCCCCGCCTTGGCGGTGGTGAACCCCAACCGGCAAGATGAAAGCGGCGATCTGGCCCATCTTTGCGCGGCCAGCGTGGTGTTTTTGGTTCTGGTCGAGGCAAACCGGCTTTTGCGCGAAGACGGGGTCAAAGGCCCCGATCTTATGGCTTTGCTTGATCTGGTGGCGCTTGCCACCGTCGCCGATGTCGCCCCCCTTATCGGCGTCAACCGCGCGCTGGTGCGCCAAGGCCTGAAGGTTCTGGCGCGCCGCGAACGCACCGGGCTGCGCGCCCTTGCCGATGTGGCGCGGATGGATCAGACCCCCACCGCCTATCATCTTGGCTTCTTGCTTGGCCCCCGCATCAACGCGGGCGGGCGCATCGGGGCCGCCGATCTTGGCGCGCGGCTTTTGGCCACCGATAATGCGCATGAGGCCGCAGAACTGGCAGCCCGCCTTGATGCCTTGAACACCGAGCGGCGCGATATAGAGGCGCGGGTGCGCGAAGAGGCGATGGCCCAGGCCGATGCCCGCGGGCTTGACGGGCCACTTGTCTGGGCCGCCAGCGATGGCTGGCACCCCGGGGTTGTCGGCATTGTCGCGGCCCGGTTGAAAGAGGCCACCAACCGCCCCGCCGTTGTCATTGGCTTTGACGGCGACGCAGGCAAGGGCTCAGGCCGGTCGGTCGCGGGGGTTGATCTTGGTGCCGCCATCCAGCGCCTTGCCGCTGAGGGGCTGTTGCAAAAGGGCGGTGGCCACAAGATGGCCGCGGGCCTTAGCCTAAGCCGTGACCAGTTGGAACCCGCCATGGCGCGGCTGTCAGAGCTTTTGGCGCGCCAAGGTGCCGGCAGCCAAGGCCCGCGCGACCTGCGCCTTGATGGCCTGCTGATGCCCAGCGCCGCCACCTCTTTGCTGATAGAAGAGATTGAAAAGGCTGGCCCCTTTGGCCAATCCGCCCCCGCCCCGCGCTTCGCCTTCCCCTCGGTTGCCATCACCCATACGCGCCGTATCGGCGAAACCCATCTGCGCATCAGCTTTACCGATGGCGCATCCCCCCCGATTGAGGCCGTATCATTTGGTGCCTTCGACGGCCCGCTTGGCCCCGCACTTGAAGCACACGGCGGCATGCCCGTGCATTTGGCCGGACGGCTGGAGCTGAACCATTGGAACGGCCGCACAAAAGTCCAAATGCGGCTTGAGGACGCGGCCCAGACCTGATCCCACAGCCTGGCACCAAAAAACCGTCACGAAGCATAAAAAGCCTCTTGCAGTGCGCCTTCCTGTGCCCTAAACACCGCCAACGCCAAACGTGGCCCGTTCGTCTATCGGTTAGGACACCAGGTTTTCAACCTGGGAAGAGGGGTTCGACTCCCCTACGGGCTGCCACTTCATTCATTTTATAGCTTACTTACAATGGGTTAATCAAAACCCTTGTCCGGCCTTAGATCAAGGCGATCTCTTCTTCACTCAACAGCTTCCACTGACCGGGTGCCATGCCGTCAGGCAGTGACAGACCACCCATCCGTTCGCGGTGCAATTCCTCGACGTGGTTGCCAGTGGCAGCAAACATGCGGCGCACCTGATGGTATCGCCCCTCGGTAACATTCAGCAGAGCTTCGGTTTGCGAGACGACTTCCAGTTCGGCAGGAGCCAGCGGCTTGTTCTCGCCATCCAGCATCAGATTGCCCGAGGCAAACAGGTCACCTTCCGTACCATTGAGCGGGCGGGCCAGCTTGGCGCGATAGGTCTTTTTGACGTGGCGTTTGGGGCTGATGACCCGGTGCAGCAGGTTGCCATCATCGGTCAGCAACAAAAGACCGGAGGTCTGCTTGTCCAAACGGCCGATGGTCGAGATCGCCGGATTACGCCGTTTCCAGCGCTCGGGCAGGATGTCATAGACCAGTGCGCCGTCTTCCTTGTGCGAACAGGTCATGCCCAAAGGCTTGTTCAAAAGGATGACCATGCCAGCAACGGGATCAAGCGCCTCGCCGTCGATTTCCATGCGGGTCGGCAAATCTGGAGTGACAGGGATGCGCTTGGTGACGTCCAGCAGCTCGGCCGCGTCCAGAGTGATACCGCCAGCCTTGGCCAATCGCGCCATTTCGTTGCGCGAGCCATAGCCCATGGAGGACAGGAGCTTGTCGACACGCGAGGTTGGGATCTTAGCCATCACTTTTGGTTCCTCAACTAGCCCGAAGAGCCGGAGCAAGCCGCGCGCTGCATCGCAATCGCGGATCCAATGCACACGAAATCGCAAACCCGACCTTTAGCTTAGGCGTTTAGCGAAATGGGTTTATCGCCACAATGTGGTAGCCCAAAGAAGTAGCTTATCAAATTGAGAAACGCTCCCGAAGGGGCGGTCGATGGCGGCCTTGTCCGCCGGCTAACGAACTGGTCGATAAAATGCTGCGTGACGGATGAGTTGCTGCAATGCGAAAGCTGCACCGCAGCGCGCCACGATCCGGTCTGGGCTCAAAAAGACCAATACTCCAAAGTACGCGGGCTCGTCTTGGGCGTGCAAGTCTGCCGTTTCCAACTACGCAACAGCCCAAAGCCAACTTTGGATGCCCGATCAAGATGAGCAGGTGCGGCCGGTTTTGTCGATATCTCGTTCGAGGCGCAGCGTTTTCACCTGCCGATGGCGGGCTTACCTGCATTCAGACTTCTGGGTCGTGACAAAACAAGCCAGAAAAACGTCAGCACGGATTCGCCACCAAGGCCTCGATAAAGCCTGAGAAAAGCTCGCCTTGCGACCTAATCCGCAATTTTGAGTAGATGTTGCGCCGATGAATGCGAACGGTCCCGGGTGAAATTTCAAGGATCTTACCAACGGCATCTGCGGAATGACCCTTGAGAGTAAATTCCGCCACTTGTCGTTCTCTTGGAGTTAGCACACCCGCGCCAAAGCTCTGAAAGGCTTGTTCGACGCTTTGGTGCAAATCAGGCCCTGATGAGGTTGAATCCTGTTTGCCAAACTGCGCAGCAAGATCGTGCCAATGTCGTTGGCAGGCGGCTTGGACAATTGGCCAAACATCAGAAACTTGACGAAATTCTTTGGCTGAAAACGATTTTTCAGCACGCATCAAGGACACAACAATCATGGCGCCGCCCGATACATCGATGAAGAAGCCAATTTCCTCGGCCAGCCCCGTGCGTGCGTAATAATTGCGAAAATACTCACCTTGAAAAAAACGATCAGGCGCCAAATCGCGAATGCGGTACAGCCCAGCATCAAGGCGATTGCCACAGGCCAGAAAAAATGGGTCCAGAAGATAGGGGCCCTCCTGATAATCCTCAACAAATACCTTGCGTTTTTGCTCAGGAAAATTGTCGAACAGATCCATTGGTCTTGCGCTACCATGATAGCCGAAAACCACGGTGTAATCGAAGGGAACGATAGCATTCAGGACCTCCGAAAGCTCTTTGGCAAACCCGTTGGTACCAATGGCTGAAATCATTGCACCGACTGCGTCGATCCAGTTCTTCATTCTGTCTTCTCCACAAAAACTCAAACTACCAAAAATGTGATATATACAGCCTTTTTAAATTTTCTTACAATTTTGGCAATACGAATAGTATTCACCCAATTTGGAAAAGTTCGCAGTAAATGACTGATGAGGGATATATCGCGGCCACGGCAGAGACCGCAGAAATGCCGATCGCTGAACTTAGGAATGTGTCAAAGCGGTTCGGGACGGTACTTGCTGCGCAGGATCTCAATCTGACGATTGCCAAGGGCGAATTCCTATCATTTCTTGGCCCTTCCGGCTGCGGCAAGACGACAGCTTTGCGGATGCTGGCGGGATTTGAAGCGCCTAGTGAAGGTGAGGTTTTATTGGATGGCGAGGTGGTCAACGCTCTTGATGCCCATCACCGCCCCGTTAATATGGTGTTCCAGCATTACGCGCTGTTCCCTCATATGACTGTTGAGCAGAATATTGGTTACGGATTAAGGCAGCGGCGCCCGCGGATCCCACAGCCGGTGATTGCCGAAAAAGTCAGCAAGGCACTGGACGTCGTGCGGTTGGGTGGTTTTGAAAAGCGCAGGATATGGGAAATGTCGGGCGGACAGCAACAGCGCGTTGCTTTGGCGCGGGCCATTATCAATGAACCCAAATTGTTGTTGCTGGACGAACCGATGGCGGCCCTTGATCGCAAGTTGCGCAAGGAAATGCAGATTGAATTGCAAAACCTGCAGCGGCAACTTGGCATTACCTTCATTCTGGTCACCCATGATCAGGAAGAAGCCCTCTCGATGAGCGACCGGATTTGCGTCATGAGGGATGGTAAGATCGTTCAAGTTGGCAGTCCGCGTGAACTGTATGATCGGCCCAAAAACCGCTACGTGGCAGGATTTGTAGGCACATCGAACTTCTTCGACGGAGAGGTCATCGAGGCCAAAGGTGCCCGCGCAACCGTAAGATTGAAAAACGGGGTCGCAGTCGAGGGTTCACCGGTTTCGCCGGTCTTCGTTGGCGATGATGTCTGCATCAGTGTTCGGCCAGAGCAAATCAACCTGCATCGGGTGGGCGAAGGCGTGAAAGTCACGGTCTTGAACCGTATTTTTCTGGGCGAGCACACAGAATACTTCGTGAATCATGAAAAACTGGGCGATTTTCTGGTGCTTTCGCCCAGACAACTGGAGGTGAGCGGCGGATCATTCAATACGGGCGACGTGCTGTTCGCCACTTGGGAAAGCGCTGCCGCCCTCGTTCTGAACAGGGATTAACAAAACCAAGCATCGCATAAGGGAGAAAGACATGACCAAAGACAATGATTACGTTTCAAAGCAGAAGTTCATGGAAGAACTGTATCGCTTCAAGAAAGGATCGATCTCGCGCCGCCATTTCCTGAACGTCACCGGACTTGGCACAGCCACCGCTGTAATGGGCGCCGCTGTGCCTGGATTGCTTGCCAGTCGGGCACATGCAGCGGGTGACATCGGCGATCGCGCAATCCTTGCCACTTGGCCCAACTACCATGATCCCGCCAACTTTGACGCATTCACCGAAGCAACCGGCGCGCTTGTGCAGGTCAATGTGTTTGGCTCCAACGAAGAAATGCTTGCGAAACTGCAGGCGGGCGGCAGCGCTTGGGATGTCTATGTGCCAACCAATTACACCATCACCACTTACGTCGAAGAGGGCCTAATCGAGCCGCTGGATCTGTCCCGCTTGCCAAATTACGACCCTTCTGCCTATGACCCGCGTTTTTCCGATGCGGGAACCGTTGATGGTGTGGTCTATGCGGTCCCCAAGAACTGGGGCACCACGGGCTATGCTGTAAACACCAGTCACACGGGTGGTCAGGAAATGACCTCGTGGAAGCAGTTCTGGGATATGACTATGGACAGTTTCTCGGGGCGGACAATGGTTCATGACTACCAGTTGACCACGATCGGCAACGCCCTGAAATATTTTGGCTATTCGTTCAACTCGGTTGATGAAGCTGAACTTGCGGCGGCTGAAAAGCTGTTGATCGACGCCAAACCGCACCTGTTTGCGATCTCTTCCGACTATCAGCCAGCCATGCGTAACGGGGATGCCTGGATGACCATGTGCTGGACAGGCGATGGCAAACAGCTGAACACCGATATCCCGGAAATCAGCTATGTTCTGGGCGTTGAAGGTGGTGAATTGTGGAGCGACTACTATGCGATCCCTAAAGGTGCGCCCCATCTGGATGCAGCCTATGCGTTGATCAATTTCCTGCTGGATCCTCAGGTAAATGCAAAGGAAGTGCTTGCTCACGGCTATCCGACCGCAGACGCCAACACCAATAAACTGTTGCCTGAAGCACTGCTGAACGACCCGATCCTCTATCCAGCGGCAGACTTGTTGAATGCACTGGAATTCGGGGCGGCCGTTACCTTGACCGATCCTAACCGTGCCGAGCTGATGGCGCGCTTCAAGTCGGCCTAAGCAAAAACCGGATGAGAACAACATGACAAACCGTGTACGTAACTGGTTGCTGCTGGCCCCTGCGGGAGCATGGTTTCTGGTTATGCTTATCGTACCTTTGACTGTTGTTCTCATCTTCAGCTTTGGAGAGCGCGCACCCGCCGGTGGCGTGGTGCTCGCTTTCTCGCTGGAGCAATATGCAAACCTGCCAGCTAGATGGACAGCTTTCAAAAACACTTTGACGCTTGCGCCGATTGGCACGCTGGCGGCGTTGTTCATTGCGTATCCTCTGGCCTATTTTTTAGCCGTACGGGCAGATCCAAAATGGAAAACCATTCTTTTGGTTCTGGTTATCGTGCCATTCTGGACCTCGATCCTTATCCGCAGCTATGCTTGGATTTTTCTGCTTGGCGGGCGCGGTCTTCCGGCAATTCTCGAATGGGCCGGAATTGAGGGCATCCGCCTGATCAACACCCCATTTGCTGTGCTTGTGGGCATCATCTACGGGTATCTGCCACTCATGGTCTTTCCGATCTATGTCAGCCTCGATCGACTTGACAAGCGTTTGCTAGAAGCGTCTTCCGATCTTGGCTCCCCGCCATGGCGCACGTTTTCGCAAGTCACGTTGCCGCTCTCATTACCCGGCATCGCGACGGGGTGTATGCTGGTTTTCATTTTGCTGATGGGGGAATTTCTGATCCCGGCGATGTTGGGCGGCGGCAAGGTATTCTTTGTTGGCAACGCGCTGGTCGATCTGTTCTTGCAGTCACGCAATTGGGCTTATGGTTCGGCCGTAGCGGTTGCGCTGGTCGTGGTCATGCTGATCACAGTGACACTTTACATGCGTCTTCTAAGTCGTCTCGGTGCAAGCCGCGAAGACGTTTCGATCATGTGAGGGGGCGATCATGAGACTTTACGCAATTTCGGTCTACCTCTTCCTCTACATCCCTATCGGTGTGATCGCGCTGTTCAGTTTCAACGCCGGACGCAACGCCAGCCAATTGCAGGGGTTTTCCACCAAGTGGTATGGCGTGGCCCTATCCAATCCCTTTGTCATGGACGCGCTGAAAACCAGCCTGACAGTCGCCTTGATCGCTGCATTTTTGGCAACCCTCTTTGGCACCATGGCGGCGGTTGCTTTGCAGGGGGTCAAGGGGCCGGTTCGCAAAGCATTTGATCTGCTGATCTATGTCGCAGTCATGATCCCAGGCATTGTCATCGGAATTGCGACGTTGATTGGCCTTGTTACGGTTTTTGATCAGCTTAATCCCCTGATCACTGCCGTCTGGCCCGAGGGGGCAACACCGCCAAAACTTCACATGGGTATGGGGTCATTGATCGCGGCGCATACGATGTTTTTGATGGCACTTGTCATTATCATCGTTCGGGCGCGCTTGGCAGGAATGGACCGTGCCCTGACAGAAGCTTCGTCAGATCTTTATGCCAGTCCTTTCGGCACCTTTCGTCAGGTGACCCTCCCGTTGATATTTCCAGCAGTCATGGCGGGTTTCTTGCTTAGTTTCACCTTCAGCTTTGACGATTTCATCATCGCGTTCTTTGTCTCTGGGTCAGAAACCACCTTGCCAATCTACGTTTTTTCGTCGATCCGCCGGGGTGTCACGCCTGAAATAAACGCCATCGGTACGATGGTGCTCGCCGTGTCACTGATCATGCTGATAACGGCCCAAATCTTGTTGCGACGTGGAAATGGGAAAGCAAAGTGACAGTTCGCCACAGCGTTTCTGATGTACAGTTTGGCTCAATGCTTCAAGGAAAGATCGCGCTGGTTACAGCGGCAGGTTCCGGCATAGGGCGCGCCAGCGCTATGGCAATGGCGCATCAGGGCGCGCATGTCATTGTAACAGACCTGGACGGGCACAAAGCGGCAGAAGTTGCCCACGCGCTGACCGAAGACGGCTTTAGCGCAACGTCTCAGTTGCTAGACGTCGCCGACGATAAGGCCCTTGGCACAGCAATCGACAACACGGTCAAGACGTTCGGCAGACTGGATATTTTGCACTCTCATGCGGGTTATCAGATAGAAGGGAGCCTTGAAGATGTGACACTGGAAGGCATGGATCTGTCTTGGAAATTGAACGTCCGCGCGCATTTCATCGCAGCACGCGCCGCAGTCGGGCATATGAAATCCCAAGGTGGTGGCAGCATCATTATCACTGCGTCCAATTCAGGCGTGCAATATGACCGCGAGATGATTGCCTATGCCACAACCAAGCACGCAGTCGTTGCAATGGTCCGCCAGATGGCGGCAGATTATGCAAAACACAACGTCCGTTTCAACGCGCTTTGTCCCGGTTTCATCGATACCCCCTTCAACGCAGGTTTTGAAAGGCAAATGGGCGGGCGGCTGGAGTTGGAAAACTACATTTCCCGGCATATACCCATGAAACGCTGGGGCAGCACGGACGAGGTCGCCGATTCTGTTCTGTTCCTCGCTTCCGACATGTCGTCGTTCATGACCGGGCACGCTCTGGTCATCGATGGTGGGGAATCGATTTGAATTTTCCATATTCGAGCAATCCAAGACCAAATAATCTTTCCGAGCTGATTGCCTGTTGAGTAATGGAGAAGGCCCGTTTCAACCAATTTGCGGCGGTCTTTTGCGCTTGCGGCGAGCGGATGCTTGTTCGATGACCGACAGTTCATCAATCAAAATTCTGTATGATGCGGGAATGGCCGCAAAGCGAAGGCTGCATCGCAGCGTCGGTTAGATCGGCCAAGGCCCGGTATGGGCCGTCCGTGTCGAACGGCCTAATCGATTATATTTCAATAACTTCTGCAATTGCCAAAGCATCTTCTGGTTCCACACCCAAATACCGGACAGTGCTATCCATCTTGGTATGTCCCAGCAGCGGCTGCACTGCGCGCAGGTTGCCGGTTTTCTTGTCGATTTGGGTGGCTTTCGTCCGACGCATTGAATGGGTCCCGCAGGGTCCGTGCATATTGACGTATTAAGATGTAGAGGCGCGCATGAAATCGCCCTGGCCAAAGAAATTCGGCCCCGACCATCGGCGGATCTTCCATCCATTCCGCGACCGAAGCCCGCATCCCCTTTGAAATCTCAAACCGAACCGGTTTTTGGATTTTGCTTTGCAGCAGGGATGCCCGTTTTTTGATCTGCTCTGAAGCCATGTCATCGGAGGGGGGGATGCGGCGATCCGTTATAGTCCCGCTCCCTTTGGCGAAGTGGAGGCGGTCAAGCTTGGCACCGAAACCATTGCGCCAGTTTACACCCCTGAATACGCTCGGACACATAGACTGAATATTCCCGAATATCTGTTTCGCGCCACGCTTCTATGCGGTGACATTCCCGAAGATTGGCCTTCTTGGTTAGAAGCCGCAGGGTGCGATCTTCCATCGCCCAACGGCCCCGCGTCTTGGTGACGATGGCGCAATCTTGCAGGCTGCTGTCGAAGGTTAAGGAGTTGCTCTCGGACGGTCCCGGCTTGTCGCTGATGACATCGCGACAGGGCGGCTTACAACCCTATTCAACGTCGCGTTATAGGCCAGTCATGCTTATTGGTTTGTTCGACCTAAAGGCACGGCCAGTACAAATGGGATCGACACCATAAAGGCATGGTTCTTGGGTCAATTTGATGAGCTATCTAGTAATTGCAGCCATTGGCGCGACCGCAGCGAAAGCCCGCTTCCGTCCCGCGGTCCGGGCCTTGGCTGGTCGAAAATAATGCGGCAGGGAACGAGCGGCAGCTTCGGCGAGGCTGCGCTGCGGCGTCGACCACTTTCGCCAAGATCGCCTTTTGGGCCGCTTTCGCGCGGCCAATCCAAAATCCAAACCAGCCTGCACACAGGGCAAATAAACGGCCTTCAACCTGTCGGTTCCAGCAACTTTTCCCATTCCGGTTCATTTTGAAAAACGAAGTCGTAATACTCGCGCCCCTGCAGTTCGGTTGCGGCCTCTTCATCAAGGATGACCTTGCAATTTGGGTGTAATTGGATGGCTGATGCGCTGATCATGGATGTGACGGGGCCTTCCACGGCCTTGGCGACAACCGACGCCTTGGCGGCACCGGTCGCAAGCAAGACAAGCTCTCGGGTATCAAGGATCGTCCCGACCCCCATGGTCAGGGCACGCTTGGGCACATTTCGGAGATCTCCTCCGAACATTCCAGCGTTCTGAGCGCGCGTCTCTGGGGTCAACAACTTGTCTCGGGTGCGCGACACAAGTGAAGACAACGGTTCGTTGAAACCGATATGTCCGTCTTCGCCGATGCCAACAAGTTGAAGATCGATTCCGCCTGCCTCGACGATGCTTTGTTCGTAGGTCTGTGCCGCCTTTTTCAGATCAATGGCGCATCCGTCCGGTATATGCGTGTTGGAAAGGTCGATATCCACATGATCGAACAAATGTGCGTTCATGTAGCTGCGATATGAGTTCGGATCGCTGGGCTTGAGGCCAATATACTCGTCCAGATTGAACGTGCGGCAGTTGGCGAAGGACACGCCGCCGGCAACAAGGTTCGCATAGACCTTCTCCATTGTCCGCCCGGTCGCCAATCCAAGGACCGTATGGGGTTTTGCGCTGATGCGCTCGGCAATGAGTTTTGAGACCAGCGCGACGGCTTGATCAACCGTCGGCCGCACAATGACTTCCATCAGGTTTGCAGCCCCGTAATCATGGCGACGATTTCGTTCTTGTCGGTTTTTGCCGTTTCGCGCACGCCGATCTGCTGACCTCGCCGTAACACGCAGATGCGGTTTGACAGGCGGAATACCTGGTCGAGACTGTGGCTGACGATAAGAATGGCAAGGTTGCGCTCGCGTAAGGACAGCACCAGTTCCTCGACGCGCGCGGTCTCGGCGACGCCAAGCGCGGCGGTCGGCTCGTCCAGCAGGATCAGTTTGCTGGCCCAATGGGTTGCGCGGGCTATCGCGATGCCCTGTCGCTGTCCGCCCGAAAGGTCGCGAATGGTGGCGCGGGCCGAGGGGATGCGCACGTCAAGTTCATCTACCAGCGCCTGAGTTTCATCCATCATCCTGCGCTTGTCCAGCAGGCCGAACGGCCCCTTGGTCAGCTCGCGTCCAAGGAACATGTTCATGTAGACCGGTTGCTGATCCGCCAAGGCAAGGTCCTGGTAAACAACTTCGATCCCGGCCTCGCGCGCGCCAGACGCGTCCTTGAAACTTATGTCTTTGCCATCCAGCCGGATCGATCCGGAGGTCGGCTTGTGAACGCCCGAGACGATCTTGATCAGGGTGGATTTTCCCGCCCCGTTGTCGCCGACAAGGGCCACAATCTCTCCGGCGTAGAGGTCGAGCGAAAAGTTATCGATGGCAACAACGCCTCCGAATGCCTTGTGGATGTCCTTCAGGGCAAGGGCAGGTTCGGTCATCAGGGTCACCTCAGATCGGGCCAGGCTTGGCGCTGACCAAAAATGTTCTCAATTGTCGTCACGTTTGGCGCGCCGCTGGCGATCCCGGAAATGCCTGCGATGTAAGCCCGGGTCACGAAGGCCTGACCGCGGAACCCGAAGACGACGCTATCGCCTGCTTGCGGTGCTGCGGGGCCGGTCGCGTCTATCATGCCGTAGTAGTCGATGGACTGGCTGGCGGGGATTTCGACCGATCGACGGGTGGTTTCACCGGGTGCGCGTCCGACAATGGCCTGCACGTCATAGTCGGGGAAAACCGGATCGATATAAAGCCCGCCGCCAAAGCAGTAGGCCCTGTCAGCATGGTGGTGTGAGACCTCGGTCAGGTAGGCAACGGCGGGGCGTTCCGGCAGATCTTCGACGGCATGAAGCGGGGTTGTTCCGTGCAGGCCATTGCCCGGCTCACACTGGGTCGCACCCGCGTCGGCCAAAGCAGACAGAACCGCTGACGAGGTCGTTCCCGGCGCATTGATTTCGATGCCGCTTCGCCCGGCCCTGGCCAGGGCTTCTGCGGCCCGGTTCAGTGTGGACAGGTTGGGCGTCGGCTTCACCTGACGCGTGTCTTGATCGAAAAGAAGTGCGGGGAAGGTCGTGATACCGGCAAAATGTGCGCCTTCCCGATCGTCCATCCGGTCGGCCACGTCAACGATTGTATCGGCATCAAAGCCGCCTTCGTGACCTCGATAAAAGGTGTCACCGGCTGTCTGAATGCGCGCCAGCAATGCCTGATCGCGGCCAGCGCGTTTGGCGGCCTGAGCAGCCTCGCTTGCCTTTTCGTCACTGAAGACGGTCCAGTAATCCGGTGCGATGTGACCGGCAGCGAGATCCGCTTCGCCGCGCGGGATTTGCACCAGATGCCCCAGATGACCGACCTTCATCCCGGCCCGCTTGCAGGCAACGGCGCAGGCCATGTCCACGGCGACCGCGCGGTCGATGCCACCACGCATGACGGCCTTGCAGAAGCCGGAATGGCGGCCGACCTGTTTGGTCATGGCAAAAGTCTTTAACCCAAGGGCACCGGCATTTTGCGAAAAGATGCGCGCGTTTTCCTCGACCGCATCGAGATCAAGCACATAGCAGTTGGCAGGCAGCTTTCCGTCCTGGTGGAGCTGGATCGCAGCGTCGATGAGCGCCGGGTTGCGTCGGGTGAGAAGATCGAGAAACATCGGTTTCCTCCATTAATGTGAGGTGTCGCGCAGCGATGCCGCTACAGCAACGAGGATGATGAGACCGCGCACGATCATCTGGTCGGACACCTGCAAGCCCATCAGGATCAGCCCATTGCTGAGCATCCCCATCAAAAGCGCGCCGATCAGCGCCCCAATGATGGATCCCTTGCCGCCGTTCAGGGCTGTGCCGCCGACGATGACCGCTGCGATCACGATCATCAGATCGGTTTCGCCAAGGGTGTATTTCGCGGCCTGCAGGCGTCCGGCATAAAGCAGGCCAGCCAGCCCGGCGCAGCCGCCACAGATCGTCAGAACGAGAAAGCGCACGCGCGGCACCTTGATGCCAGAGACCTGTGCGGCACGCGCGTTATCGCCCGTTGCAAGGACATGCGCCCCGAACCGGGTGTGGCGGTAGACCAGATGTCCGACCGCAACGCTGATGATCGTCCACCAGACAAGCGAGGGAACACCAAAAAGCCTGCCCGACCCGAAAAAGCCCGTGAAGGCATCGTTGGTCACCGGGATCGAGCGCAGGTCGGTCATCGTTCTGGCCACACCAGCAAAAAGCCCGAGCGTCGCAAGTGTCACAAGGAAGGACGGCAGCCGCAACCAGGCAACAAGAACGCCATTGAAAGCGCCGATGGCCAGACCCGCGCCAAGACCGGCAAGCACAGCCAGCGGCATCGGCAAGACCTGCATGACAACGGCGGCAGAGAGCGCCGAAACTGCGACGGCAGAGCCGAAGGACAGGTCGATCTCGCCTGCCGACAGGGCAAATACGAGGCCAATGGCCATGATCGTAGCCGGCGCGGTTTGCAACACGATGTTTGTCAGATTGCGGGTCGAAGTGAACCCGGCATCGTGAAGCGTTACGGCGAAGAAAAGGAAGATCGCGATGAAGCCAAGATAGACAATGTAGTTCTGCAAGTCGTGCTTACGGATAAATGTGGCAGGCGACATCCTGACCCTCCGATGACGTGAGAGTTCTGCTGTTTGGCCGCAGGGACCAAGGCAAAAAGTGTTGGACGGGGCCAAGCCGGCCCCGCCGGTTCGCGTTTCAGTTCCCCGTGACGCTGGCGGGAGCCTCGATATTCAGCGACTGCATCCACCCTTCGGCGACATTGGCGGCGGTGACCGTCACGGCAGGCGCCACGACAAAGGGAGGCGTTTCTTCGCCTGCAAGCTGGCGGGCGCCGGCTGCGGCCATGGCGCGGCCAAGCTCGTAGGCCTCATCCGCGACGATGGCCGCGACATTACCACCCTTGACCATATCCAGTGCGATGGGCTCGCTCAGATCGAGCGTGACGATCTTGGTTTCGGTGTTTCCATTCGCGCGTAGCGCCGCCAGCACGCCTTCGGCGGGACCTGCCCATGTGACATAGATGCCCGACAGATCAGGGTTGCGCAGCAGCATGGCGTTGGCAATTTCCTCGGCCCTTGCCGGATCGCTGATCCCCGCTTCCGCCACGACCTGGATGTTCGGGTAGTCGTTCTCGATCGTGGTCTTGAAGGCATTGTCGCGTTGATTGGTCACATAGTACTGCGCGTCATGGAAAATCCATCCGACAGTGCCTTCGTTGCCGATGGACGCAGCCAGGGCGTCGGCGGCCTGCTTGCCCATCTGGAACAGGTCGTCAGTGACAATCGCCGCGTAGTCGGCGGGATGCTCGAAGCCCGAGGGCAGGTTTGACAGGAAGACGAGTGCCACGTTTTCTGCGCGGGCTTCCTGAAACGCCGCCGCTGAGGTTACCGGGTCAAGCGGCAGGGACAGGATGATGTCCGGCGAACGGGCAAGCGCCGTTTCGATGTCGCTGCGTTGCTTGGCAGCATCGAAAGCGGCAGACGTGGTTGTCACCACTTCGATCCCGAGGCGGGTGAATTCGTCAGTGGCCCCCGCCGTTACCGCATTCACGAAATCAGACTGATCGTGCCACAGAAGCGCTGCGGTATGGCCCTGTCCCTGTAGCTTGGCCGCAAGATCGTCCGGTACGGTGACCTCCGAACTCGGCGTTGCCGTTTCGCCCTGCGGTCCAATTGTTTGGGCAAATGTGGCCACAGTCGAGAGCGTAAGCACCACTGCACCAGTGGTTAGAAGCTTGGTAAATCTCATAGTTTCTCTCCCAGTTGGTTTTGAGTTTCTGACGTGCCGCAAAAAGCCACCATGAAGCGCGCGAAGGCACGGATCGCAGTAAAGTATTCGTCCAGTGAAAGATGTTCTTGTGAGGTGTGGCAGCAGGCGATATCGCCTGGTGCGCAATAGACCGTTGGCACATTCAGTCTATTGATCAAGAAGGAACTTTCAGACCAGTAGGGCGCTCCACCGATCTTCCCCCGATTTGGGTCAGTGCCTGATACGGCGCCGGAAAGCATGGCAACTTCCGGAAGTTCGGCTGGAATCTCTGCCGGGGTTCCGCCATGGCGGTGGTCGCGCCCGGCGGGATAGCTGATTTCGATCTCGATCCCGTCTTCCACCGGTGCGGCGTGAACCGCGGCCTCGAATTCGGCGACCGCATCATCCAGCATGTCACCGGGTCTGAGCGAGCCAATGACCGAAAAGCGACACTCTCCGGGGACAGCGATATAGCCCCCGGCCTCCAGACCAGTCACCAGAACAGAGGACTGGCCGGTCAGGGGATGCGGGGTCAGTGATTGGCGCGCCCCTGCATGATCCCAGACCTTCGCCAAGATCGCATGGGCCGCTTTCAATGCGTCGACTCCAAGATCGGGACGACCGAAATAGGCGGATCGTCCGGTTACCTTGACCTCTGCGATGAAGAACCCGATCTGAGCGGTGTATACAGAGAGGCTGGTCGGCTCGACATAGATTGCGAAGTCGGGCCGGGCGATGTCTCCCGTCTGTACCTTGCGCGTCCAGTGATCGACCCCGGCGCTGATGCCACTGCCTTCCTCGCCGCTTTCCTCATCGCCGACAAAGGCGAATGCCACATCGCCCGCCAATGTGATCCCCGCCGCGTCCAGCAGATCGAGCGCCGACAGAGCCGCGCAGATTCCGCCCTTCAGATCGGTGACCCCGCGTGCCCACATCGCGCCGTTGACCACGGCGCCGGCGAATGGGTCCTCGCGCTCGGTCCCTTTCCAATGCTCGCTCCAGCCGTCGACATGGACCGTGTCGGTGTGGCCGATGAATTGCAGCCGCTTGCCACTTCCCCGCCCGGAACGCATCCCCCAGATATTCGGGCGGCCGGGCAAGAATTCCTCGGTTTCCGGATCGAGGCGACGATTGCGCATCTCGCCGTCGAGATATTCGGCGAAATTGGCTTCGTTGCCGGTGATGCTGTTGCGCGCGACCGCGCCTTTGAGAAGTGCTGTGGCCTTCGACTTGTCCAGAGCCGCGTCCAGTCTCTCCGCCAGTTCGTTCGTCAGTATCATGCCACGCCCTCCCAATCCGGTGCGGAGAGTCGTGGCAAATTGTACGTGATGGTATCGAGGCCGGCTGCAAAAATGGATTGGTGGAGGCGCGAAAGCCCGACCGCGGCGCCACCAACCAGTGCGGCATGTTCACCAAGCTCGGATTGCCGGATGGCAATCGGATTGGGAAAGCAGGCCGCCAGCGCAACTTCAACACGGTTCAACAATTCCGGCCGGCGGCCGATGGACCCGCCCATGACGACCATAGAGGGGTCGACAACTGCGCCAACCGTCGCAATCAGGCGGGCGACAAGACGTGCGGTTTCATCAAGAACGGTTTCGGCATGCGGGTCTCCGCTTTCAGCCAAGTCAAAAAGTTGTCGAACATCCGCCTCGCGGCCGGACAACTCCCTGTATCGACGGATCATCCCGAAAGAGCCTGCTTGGCGCTCGAATGCACCGATCCTGCGCGAGTCAGGATCAAAAGGGTCGGCACCCAACGGCAGGAACCCCAACTCGCCCGCAGCGCCCATTGCACCCTGGACGATCTGACCGCCGACAATGATCCCGGCGCCAATGCCCGTTCCAAGCGAAACGAAGGCCATATTGTCCACATCGGACGCGCAGCCGCTCCAGTGTTCCCCGATCGCGGCGAGGTTCACGTCGTTTTCAACCTGAACCCCGAATCCCAGTTCGCTTTCCAACCCGGCAACAAAGTCGATTTCGCCGATTGCAGGGATATTCGGTGCCATCTTGACCGAACCACTGTTTCGATCCGGCACGCCGGGAACGCCGACGGCTGCAAACATGACCCGCGCCCAATCGATGCCAGCCGCCGAGGCCGCGCGCCTGCACAGTTTGCCAATCTGGCGTGCAACCTCATAACCGCCGCGCGGATCTGTGTCTTCGGTCAGCTCGGACACCACGCGGCAGGACAGATCAATAATCGCTGCCCGCACCTTCGTGCCACCCAGATCAACGCCGCAGACGAAAGCCGCGTCCGGAACAAGCTGGTAGGTTGTGGCCGTGCGCCCGATATGTCCGGAGGTTCGGCCGGTCTCAGTGATCCAGCCTTCAGCCTCGAGGTCGGATACAATCTCTGACACGGTCTGTTTGGACAGCCCCACTTCTTTCGCAATGCTTGCACGCGATATTGGCGCGGAGGCAACGATCGCCTGCATGATCGCGCTTCGCGAGAATTGACGAGAAAGTTGCCTTGATCCGATCAACTGCCAATCTCCTTTAGTTCGGTAATAGAACGAACTAAAGGAGAGCTGTCAAGCGGTCACGCCAAATTACCGCTTAAGAGGCTGATGAGTATACATATTTTTCAATGCGTGCGGCGACGCCAGATCAGGAATCTGCCCCTGATGCTGGCTTAGAATGAAGTCTGTCGACGCGCATTCCATGAAAGCAGTCGCTCATCCCCCTTGAGGCATTCGTCAAAAATGGGATGTACGACCGGCTGTTTTTCTTACTACCCGGTCGCGGCAATCTGAGGGATTTTCCGGCCACAAGACAGTTCACTGGCGGACTTAATCAGGGCATTTGAGTCAATGCGGAAATGGCGATAGAGATCCTTGATTGTCCCGGTCTGCCCAAAATGCTCCACCCCGTGCGGGACAGTTTGATGCCCGTGCACCGCGCCGAGCCAGGACAAGGTCGCGGGGTGGCCGTCGATGACAGTGATAAGAACACAGCTGCGCGGCAAATCACTGAGCAATGTCTCAATATGCGCCTTTGCACCGCTGTGCCCATTGGACCGTGCGCGTTGCGCGGCAGTCCAGCCCGCGTTCAAGCGGTCTGCGGATGTCACCGCCAAAACTCCAACATCGCGCCGCCCCTGTGCGATATGGCCTGCGGCCCTGATGGCCTCCTGTGCGACAGCGCCTTGATAGGCGATCACGATTTCACAGTTCGGGCCGGGTTTGCGCAGCCAATACGCGCCGTCAATGGACCCTTGGCGAAAATCCTCGTCCACGCGCGTGCCGGGCTGTTCGATCGGATTGGTCGTCAGGCGCAGATAAACTGATCCGCCGGTCTCGTCGCGCAACCAGGTGCGTTCATCGGGATCCCCTTCGCCGTCCTTTTGCATATAGGCAAATGCCCATTCCATGATGACCGCCAGCTCATCGGCGAAGGCAGGCTCGAACGCCGCGAGGCCGTCTTGTGACATACCGATCAAGGGCGAAGCGATGGATTGATGCGCGCCGCCTTCGGGTGCAAGGGTCACACCGGACGGGGTTCCAACAATCATGAACCGCGCATCCTGATAGCAGGCATAGTTCAACGCATCGAGGCCGCGCGAGACAAACGGATCGTACACCGTCCCGATCGGGATGACCCTTTTGCCAAAGATGGAATGCGACAAACCCGCGGCCGCAAGCAAAAGGAACAGGTTCATTTCTGCGATGCCAAGTTCGATATGCTGACCTTCTGGCGTAAACTCCCACTTTGCGGTCGAGGGGATGTTTTCGGCTTTGAAAGTGTCCTCCTGACTGACGCGCGCAAACAGCTTGCGGCGATTGACCCATGGGCCAAGGTTGGTCGTGCCCGTCACATCAGGCGAGGTCGTGACAATCCGCTCCGCCAACAGGCTGTCGCCTTTCGACAGATCATCGAGGATCTTGCCAAACGCCATTTGGGTCGAAATCTCACGATCCGAGGAAACCGAGATCGCGGGAACACCGATGGTTTCATCCGCATAGCGGCGGCGGCCCTTGGCAAAGAAGGGCACCTTCTGCAGCATCTCTTCGAAAGCCGCCGGGTCATCGACAGTCGCGAACTTGTCCCATTCCGCACCCTCCGGGACACCCATGAAAGCCTGCCATTCCGCCATCTGGGTCTTGTTCATCAAACCGCCGTGGTTGTCCTTGTGGCCCGCAATAGGCGTGCCCCAACCCTTGATCGTGTAGGCGAGAAAGCAGACAGGGCGGTCGTGATCGATCGCAGCGAAGGTCTCGGCCATCGTCTCGACGCAGTTTCCCCCGAGGTTTTCCATCAAGGCAGCAAGCTCTGCATCGCTGCGCCGTTCGATCAGCGCCGTTACATCGCCCTGATCGCCCAACGCATCCATCAGCCGTTCCCGCCAAACAGCTCCGCCCATGAAGGTCAGCGCGGAATAAAGCTGATTGGGGCAATCATCGATCCATTGGCGCAATTTGTCGCCGCCCGGCTCCTTGAACGCGGCCCGTTGCAGAACCCCGTATTTGACCCGGACCACATCCCAGCCGAAGGCATCGAAAATCTGCTCCACGCGCCGGAACAACCCTTCGCGCACCACACCGTCCAATGATTGGCGGTTATAGTCGATGATCCACCAGCAATTGCGCAGATCATTCTTCCAACCCTCCTGCAGAGCCTCATAGATATTGCCCTCGTCAAGCTCGGCATCCCCTACCAGAGCGATCATCCGCCCCGGCTTCTGACCGCCGCCCCATGGTTTTGCCTGAATGTAATCCTGAATGATCGAGGCAAAGGACGTGATCGCGACACCCAGCCCGACCGAGCCGGTGGAAAAGTCGACATCATCGATATCCTTGGTGCGCGAAGGATAGCTTTGCACGCCCCCGAAGCCCCGGAAGTTCTCCATCTTCTCGCGGGTCTGGTTGCCCATCAGATACTGGATCGCATGGAAGACCGGCGAGGCATGCGGCTTGACCGCCACCCGGTCCTCCGGTCGTAACGTTTTGAAGTACAGCGCTGTCATGATCGAAACCATCGAGGCCGAGGAGGCCTGATGTCCGCCGACCTTGATCCCATCGGCCTTGGGGCGAATGTGGTTCGCATGATGGATCATCCAGTGGGAAAGCCACAGCAAACGCTGTTCAATGGTCTTGAGATCATGGGACATGGTGGCCCTCTTCATGCTGCGGTGTGGATGGATGGGCGTGGCAACGCCTGCTCGAGATCGTAGATGACGTCATCGATCCCTTCGAGGCCGATCGACAGGCGGACCAACCCTTCGCTGATCCCGTGAACGGCGCGTTCCTCGGGCGTGTAGGTTGAATGGGTCATGCTGGCGGGGTGCTGAATCAACGTCTCGGCATCGCCGAGCGATACGGCACGGGTGATCATTTTCAGCTTGTTCATCATCGCGCGCCCCGCCTCCAACCCGCCTTCCAGCTCAAACGCAATCATCCCGCCAAACTGGGACATCTGCCGCCTGGCGACATCGTGCTGCGCGAAGCTTTCAAGCCCCGGATACCAGACATTCCGCACCCCATAAGCGCTCTCCAGCATCTCAGCGACGCTTGCCGCGCTGCGACAATGGCGATCCATCCGCAACTCGAGCGTCTTCAGCCCACGCAAGATAAGCATGGCGTTGAAAGGTGCCATGACAGCGCCGGTCATGTCCTTCATACCATAAAGGCGGATTTTCGAAACCAGCTCGGCCGATCCAACCAACAAACCGGCAACGACATCCCCGTGACCGCCAAGGTATTTGGTTGCGGAATGCACAACGATATCCGCGCCGTGTTTGATGGGCTGCGTGAGGTAGGGCGTCGCATAGGTGTTGTCGACCACAACATAGACCCCCCGTGCATGCGCAATGGCCGATACTGCCTGAATATCGACAAGGCGCATATTTGGGTTCGCCGGGGTTTCAAAGTAGACAACCTTGGTCGTGCCGCTGATTGCCCGGGCAAGGTTTTGCGGGTCCGTCAGATCGACATGCGTCACGGTGATGCCGAATTTGGCCAAACCATGCTGCATGAAGGAAAATGTGCAGCCATAGAGCGTCTTATCAAGGATCACCTCATCGCCCGGCTCTAGAAGCGTCCACATCGTCGCGGTGATCGCGCCCATGCCAGAGGCCAGAGCCAGGCCAGCCTCGGCGCCTTCAAGCACGGCAATGCGCCGCTCCAGCAGATCACAGGTGGGATTCGAGATGCGGGAATAAATATGCCCTTCGCGATCTCCGGCAAACATTTCCCCCCCGGCCTCTGCTGTCTCGAACGCGAATGTCGATGTCAGATGCAGCGGCGGCGTCAATGCGCCTTCGTTCGCCATCGGATCATACCCATGATGAATTGCGCGTGTAGAAAAGCTGTCGGGACGGTTGCGCATTGAAAGGCTCCTTTGTTTCAGGAGGCATGATATTTCTGTTTTGCTGGGGATGAATTTCAAAATATGCTTTGTGTAAAGCAAGAATTGGCATTAAATTCCAAAATATGAGAATTATCGACAAAAAAGACCAACAGATCATCCGGACCCTGCAACGCAACGGACGCATGACGAATCAAGACCTGGCGGCAGAGGTCAATCTATCGCCATCGCCCTGCCTCAGACGGCTCAAGCTGCTTGAGCAAAACGGCGTCATCACCGGCTACAGCGCGAACATTGATGCTGAGGCATACGGATTGCCGGTCACAGTTTTTGTGCATATCAAACTGGAGAGCCATACCGAGGCGATCGTCAGGCAATTTGAAACGGACATCGCACGCGTGGATCAGGTTTTGGAGTGCTTTGTCATGACAGGAACATCGGACTACCTGCTCCGCGTAGTGGTGGCCGACCTGCCAGATTACGAAAACTTCGTGCGCCGAAAGCTGCATCCCATCGGCAGTATTGCATCCATCGACAGCAGTTTTGTCTACGGCGTCGTCAAGAAAACGAACGTGTTTCCAACGGTTGCATGATGCTGGCAGACGTCTCTATCTGGTTCTGATTGCAGACATTGGGGCGGTCTCAATGAAGGTTCACTTTATCTGCAGAGCGGAATTTGGTTCCTGATACAGCTAAGGTCCGGATTGAGCTCGGAACAACGCTTTCCCGCAACGCGCCAAATCTGTGATTGCTTGACGGTGGCCAACCTTGAGTCTGGAAATCCTTCCGCCGGGCTTTCTATTGCGATAAAACTGACAAACAAAATCATGACCGACACTTTTCCCGAATAGTGTTGGCGCGCGGCTTGGTCTGTGTCGTAAACGTCCATTTCGGCGCGGTTTTTGGGGTATTTCGCGTATCTGGACCTTACGCTCTTTGGGGTGAATACGCTTCCGCACAAAAGTGCCCTCTTATCAATTCACCCTGTGTTTGATGTATGATGGCACGCGTCTGGCAGGCAAGTCTCTGTCGGGATTGGGTCCAGACAGGTTTGCCGAACCATCTTTGCGATATCTTTGAGTTGATCCGCCAAAGGATTTGTTTTTCGCCAGACCATGCCGATTGTTCGCCAGGGTCGCGGCGGTGAAAGGCGCACGACCGACACCGATGCGGAGCGTGTTTCGATCGGCACTGCCATATCAGGGATCAGCGTCACCCCGATACCCGCGCCGACCATCTGAACCAACGTCGACAGCGAACTGCCCTCCATCAGATCGCGCGGCAAGGGTGATGACGCGTTGCAATAAGACAAAGCTTGATCGCGGAAACAATGTCCCTCTTCCAGCAACAAAAGCTTCATTTCGCGCAGCAGTTTAGAGTTTGGCACTGGCTTGTCAGCATCTTCGATCGAACGCACCAGAACAAATTCTTCATCAAACAAGATTTCTTCGTGCAAGGACGGCTCAGAGATTGGCAAGGCGACGATAGCGGTATCAAGATTCCCCCCCAGCAGACCATCAATCAGTTTTTGCGTTACCGCTTCGCGCGGACGCAAATCCAGTCCGGGGTAATCTTGCGTCAAACACTTGATGAAATGGGGCAAGAAATAGGGGGCAGCCGTTGGTATGATACCGAAACGAAACCGACCTATGAGCGGCTGATGGGATGCCCGTGCCAGATCGCCAAGCTCATCCACTGACTGAAGAATTTCGCGCACGCGCGCAAGAAATGTGTCGCCAAAACTCGTCAAACGAAGGTGTTTTGCCCCACGCTCGACGAGCGGCGTAGAAAGCATGTCTTCCAGCGCCTTCATTTGCACAGAAAGCGCTGGCTGAGAGATTCCACGATCCTCGGCCGCACGGCCAAAATGGCGATGCCTGGCCAAAGCTTCAAAATACCGAAGGTGCTTTATGGTGATATCTGTCATATTCTGCAGTTATCACCTTCATTAAAAAATGCAATTTTTCTTTATGGATGTGTCGGTCTATAATCTCGCAACAATGAAAGCGTTGGTCAGAGTTTTTTGCGCGAGACCCGAAAGGATTCGGACGCAAGGAAATGGAAGGTGACCAAGCGACAACGCATAACATCACATCTACGCGAAACCACGATTGGAGTTAAAAATGGACGGAAACGACAAGAGCAGCATGGGCAAATGCCCGGTCATGCACGGTGGGAACACCGCGACCAGCGCTTCTGTAATGTCTTGGTGGCCAAACGCGCTTAACCTCGACATTTTGCACCAGCATGACACCAAGACCAACCCGCTGGGCCCGGATTTTGACTACGCGAAAGAGGTCAAAACCCTTGACGTAGATGCGTTGAAAAAAGATTTGCACGCGCTGATGACCGACAGCCAGGAATGGTGGCCCGCTGATTGGGGGCACTATGGTGGGTTCATGATCCGCATGGCGTGGCATTCGGCCGGAACATACCGCCTTGCCGATGGCCGTGGTGGTGGTGGCACGGGCAGCCAGCGGTTTGCACCGCTGAATTCGTGGCCGGACAACGTCAGCCTCGACAAAGCGCGTCGTTTGTTGTGGCCGATCAAAAAGAAATACGGCAACAAGCTGAGCTGGGCCGACCTTATGATCCTTGCGGGCAACATTGCCTACGAATCCATGGGTCTCAAGACGTTTGGTTTCGCCTTTGGCCGCGAAGACGTCTGGCACCCTGAAATTGATACCTATTGGGGGGCAGAGAAAGAGTGGCTGGCCGCTAGCGACAGCCGCTATGGCGATCTTGAAAATCCGGCGACGATGGAAAACCCGCTTGCCGCTGTTCAGATGGGCTTGATCTATGTGAACCCGGAAGGGGTGAACGGTAATCCAGATCCACTTAGAACTGCGTTGCATGTCCGCGAAACCTTCGCACGCATGGCTATGAATGACGAAGAAACGGTTGCGCTGACGGCAGGTGGCCACACCGTTGGCAAAGCGCACGGTAATGGCAATGCCGATACGCTTGGCGCAGAACCCGAAGGCGCGGATGTCGAAGACCAAGGCATGGGTTGGCGCAACCCGAAGGGCACAAAAAAGGCAAGCCAGGCCGTCAGCAGCGGCTTTGAAGGGGCTTGGACCACGAACCCGACGCAGTGGGACATGGGCTATTTCAAGCTGTTGTTCGGCTATGAATGGGAATTGAAGAAAAGCCCCGCTGGCGCACAGCAGTGGGAACCGATCGGCATCAAGGAAGAAGACAAGCCTGTCGACGCCTCAGACCCGACCATTCGGCGCAATCCAATCATGACGGATGCTGATATGGCCATGAAAATGGACCCGATTTATCGTGAGATCAGTGAACGGTTCATCGCCGATCCGGCCTACTTCTCGGACACGTTCGCGCGTGCGTGGTTCAAGTTGACGCACCGCGATATGGGCCCCAAAGCCCGCTACATTGGCCCCGATGTGCCAAAAGAAGCGCTGATCTGGCAAGATCCAATCCCCGAGGGCCGCACAGATTACGACGTCGCTGATGTGAAGGCGCAGATTGCACGCAGTGGCCTGACGCTGGCCGAGATGGTGTCGACCGCTTGGGACAGTGCGCGCACCTATCGTGGCTCTGACATGCGCGGTGGTGCGAACGGCGCGCGTATTCGTCTGGCACCGCAAAAGGATTGGGAAGGGAATGAGCCTGCCCGTCTGGCCAAAGTTCTGAAGGTGCTGGAGCGCATCTCGGCCGATACCGGGGCAAGTATTGCGGATGTGATTGTTCTGGCCGGTAACGTGGGGGTCGAGCAAGCCGCGAAGGCCGCAGGTCACACGGTAACAGTGCCTTTCATGCCCGGTCGTGGTGATGCCAGCGCCGACATGACGGATACTGCGTCCTTCGCGCCATTAGAGCCACTTGCTGATGGTTACCGCAACTGGTCGAAGCAAGCCTACGCTGTCAGCCCAGAAGAACTCATGCTGGACCGCACCCAACTGATGGGCCTGACCGCCAAGGAAATGACGGTTCTGGTGGGCGGCATGCGCGCGATGGGCACCAACCATGGCGGCACCATGCATGGAGTGTTCACAGATCGGGTCGGCGCATTGACGACAGATTTCTTCGTCAACCTGACGGACATGGGCTATTCGTGGCATCCTGTCGAAGGCGGAACTTACGAGATCCGCGATCGCACCTCAGGTGCCGTGAAATGGACAGCAACGCGCATGGATCTGGTGTTTGGCTCAAACTCCATCTTGCGGTCTTACGCTGAAGTCTACGCACAAGACGATAATGCGACTAAGTTTGTGAATGATTTTGTCGCCGCATGGGTCAAAATGATGAACGCGGATCGTTTTGATCAACGGGCCTAACAAACAAGCCTAAAAAGAGCGACAGCCCCGTGCCGACCGTAAAAGGGCGTGCGGGGCTGTTTTGCAACCCATCCAAGGAAGTTTCGCGCGTTCTGATCTGAAGGCTTTCGTGTAAGTCTTGGAACCCCGGATAT